>DASQAU010000147.1:0-17402 GCA_035635595.1 Candidatus Eiseniibacteriota bacterium | reverse complement strand
ACGGTCAAGGCGATAGCCGATTCCACGGACGGTCGCGATCTCGAAAGCGACCTTCTCGGTGAGCTTCTGTCGCAGCCAGCGTACGTGGACGTCGATGGTCTTGCGGTCGCCCCTGAAATCCGGACCCCACACGTGCTCGAGGAGCGCGTCTCTCGTCTGCACGCGTCCCGAGTTGGCGATCAGGTACGAGAGCAGGTCGAACTCGCGGGCCGTCAGCTTCATCTCCTTCCCCGCAAGCAGTACCCGTCGTGCGGCGCGATCGATGGTGAAGTCCCCGATCGAATCCTGCTCGGGGACGGATTGCGGCTCACCGCTGTCGGGTTGCGCGCGCCGGAGGACCGAGTTGACTCGAGCCAGGACCTCGCGGATCGAAAAGGGCTTTGTGATGTAGTCGTCCGCACCCAACTCGAGGCCGACGATCTTGTCGACTTCGGTGTCTTTGGCCGTGAGCATGATGATCGGCACCTGGCTCGTCTTGCGAACAGCGCGGCAGAAGTCCAGCCCGCTCATGCCGGGCAGCATCAGGTCCAACAGGATGAGGTCTGGTCTTGACGTGCGCGCGGTACGCAAGCCGGTGGCGCCGTCGCTCGCCTCCTGGACCGAAAATCCGGCGCTGGCGAGGTTGTACTTGAGCATCTCGCGGATGTTCTCGTCGTCTTCGACCACCAGCACACGCCCGGCTGTCGTCGCCCGATTCAACCGAGCTCCACGACCTGGCCGGTCTCGAGGAAGACGATGTCCTCAGCCACATTGGTGACGCGATCGGCGATGCGCTCGAGGTTGTGGGCGACCAGGAGCAAGGTCACATCGCGAAGCGCGCCGTCCGGATCCGTGCCCCTTCCCATCTCAGCCAGGAGCTCCTCGAAAGTGCGGTGGTACAGCCGGTCGATCTCCGTGTCTCGAGCGGCAACTTCACGAGCGTGGTTCACGTTTCGGTGGATCAGGTCCTCGAGGATGTCGTGCACCTGCCGAATTGCAAGCTCGCCCATAAGACCGAACTCCGCACGCAATGGTCGCTCTGGCAAGGCACACAACGTGCCGGTCATGCGTGCGATACGGACCACGTAATCGCCCATCCTCTCGAGCTCGCTGGCGATGTACTGAACACCCATCAAATCACGTAGGTCGCGCGCGACCGGCTGCTGCGTCGAGATCACCATGAAAACCTGCTCGCGCACCTGGCGGAACAGCTCGTTGAGGTACTGGTCATCGCCGCGAACCTTCTCGGCGGCCTCCGGGTCGCGTTGCCGCAACGCATCGAGCGCCGCTTCGATCTGCGACTCGACCATCGTGCCCATGCGGATCACCAGCTCGCGCAGCGTCGCGAGCTCCTTCTCGAGCGTCAGCCGCGGCACAGCTAGCCGAACCGCCCGGTGATGTAGTCCTCGGTGCGCCGGTCGCGCGGCTGGTTGAAGAGCTCTGCGGTCGGGGCAAACTCGACGAGCTCACCAAACCGGCCGGCGGGGTTCATGAGCATGAAGGCGGTGAAGTCGGATACTCGCGCTGCCTGCTGCATGTTGTGGGTGACGATGACGATCGTGTAATCACGAGCCAGCTCAACCATCAAGTCTTCGATCTTCAGCGTGGCGATCGGATCGAGGGCTGAGCAGGGCTCATCCATCAATATCACCGAGGGATTAACGGCGAGACAGCGGGCGATCGATAAGCGCTGCAGCTGGCCGCCGGACAGCGACGCAGCAGGAGCGTCGAGGCGGTCTTTGACCTCATCCCACAATGCAGCTGCCCCAAGGCTCCTCGCCACCGCCTCCTTGACGTCTGCTGAGCTCGAACCCAGGAGTCGTGGAGCGAAGGCCACGTTGTCGTACACCGACATGGGAAAAGGACTTGGACGCTGGAACACCATGCCGATCTTCTGGCGCAGCTCGAGCAGGCGCTGCGTGGTGACCACGTCCTCGCCATCGCACATCACTTTGCCTTCGGCGCGCGCACCGGGGACGAGGTCGTACATGCGATTGAAAACTCGGAGAAGGGTGCTCTTCCCGCACCCGGAAGGGCCGATGATCGCGGTAATGCGCTTTTCGCTGATGTCGACGGTGACATCTTTCAGAGCCTGGAGCTTGCCATAGTAAAACGACAGATTCGCGACTTCGAGTTTGGGCTGGCCGAACAGTTCGACCGGGCTTAGGTCAGGCTTCAACACCTGCACCATAGGTTGCCTGTACGCGCGCACGTCTGCCACCCGCATTGACGGTAGGACCCGAAGGTTAAGCGGACCTTATGTGCCGGTTAAGGCCTCGGCCGGGAGGGCGATGAAGAACACCTGGCCGCCGTCGTGAGCAGCCTCAGTCCAGATCTTCCCGCCTATCGACTGCACGAGATGCTTGGAGATGGCGAGGCCCAAGCCGAAGCCTCCCGACTCCCGGGGTCGCGCGCGATCGACCTTGTAAAAGCGCTCGAAAACGCGGGCCCAGTGCTCAGGGGAGATGCCCGGACCGTGGTCTCGCACGCTGATCAAGACGCTTGAGCTCGCCGTTTCC
The DNA here is from genome assembly GCA_035635595.1 of Candidatus Eiseniibacteriota bacterium. Lineage (GTDB taxonomy): Bacteria > Chloroflexota > Dormibacteria > Dormibacterales > Dormibacteraceae > Palsa-870. The sequence continues at coordinate 14,904 of DASQAU010000147.1, read as the reverse complement.
GAACGGATGTCGACCGCAGTCCCGTGGGGCGAGAACTTGGCCGCGTTGTCGAGGAGGTTGCCAAGCGCCTGCGCAAGCTTTGGCCGATCGGTTGAGATGACCAGGTCCTGGGGCACATCGACGCTGACTGGACGATCAGCATCCAGGCGCGAGTAAAGCTCCTCGATCAGCTCTCTGAGGTTGAACGAACTCGTCTGGACCGAAAGCGCGCCAGACTCGAGCTCGGCCAGCTGGCGAAGGTTGTCGACGATTCTGCTCATGAGATCCGCCTCCTTGACCAGGCGCTCCGCAAACCGAGCGCGATCCCTCGGCGTCGGATCGCCGAGGAGGCTTTCGGCGGTGAGCCGCAGGGAGGTGATGGGGGTCTTGAGCTCGTGAACCAGGTTGGCCACGAACTCCTGGCGGACACGCTGGAGCACTCGAAGCTCTGTCACGTCGACCAGGAACATGAGGGTTTCGCCCGAATGCGGCCCGGGCACGAGCTTGGTGTGCACCGACCGCCGGCGATGGACCAGGTGGGTCTCGCCCTCGGGTGTTCCCGCACGCAGCACATCGACGAGGTTGCCTTCGAGCGTCGCCTCGACGATGCTTGCCGGAAGCCGAGCCGGGTCGATGTTGAAGTAGCCGCGAGCAGCCTCGTTGGCGGCCACGATTCTCTGCTCGCGATCCAGCAGCAGTGCTATGACCGGCGCCTCCTCGATCAGGTCCTCGAAAGGCTTGAGCGGTTGCGTCTCGGCTTCGGACCGCACCCTCCTACGCCATCGGTCCCAGATCACGGGCGCGAGTATAGGAGCGCAGCGCCGCACCCACCGTTAAGCCGCGATTAACCTCGGGATAACCCCGTGCCGGTAGCTTGTCGGCCGTACGTGAACAACAACGACAAGCGGAGGGGATTGATGGTGGAAATGCGTGCCCTGGTATTGCTGATCGCATTCGCAGTCCTGGCGACGGCGTGTGGGGGGAGCGCGCCGGCATCGTCGGCAGACGTCGGCCAGGGCTCGCTGACCGGAGCGGGAGCAACCTTCCCAGAACCCTTCTACACAAAGGCGTTCTATCTCTACTCGCAGAACCATCCCCAGGTCACTGTCAACTACCAGGCCGTCGGGTCGGGAGCCGGCATCCAGCAGTTCACCAAGGGAACCGTGGACTTTGGCGCCAGCGATGTCCCCATGCTGGCGGCCGAAATTACCGCCGCGGGCGGTCCCGACTCACTATTGCAGATACCCGCAACGCTTGGCGCGGTCGCCGTCGCCTACAACCTGTCGGGCATAAGCAAGCTCCAGCTCGACGGGTCCGCCCTGGCCGGTATCTTCCTGGGCCGGATTCAGAAATGGAACGATCCCGCGCTCACTGCTCTGAACGCCGGCTCGACACTGCCCAACACGAGCATCACCGTGGTCCATCGGTCCGACGGCAGCGGCACCACGTACCACTTCACCGACTACCTGGGAAAGCTGTCCGACGAGTGGAAGTCGAGGGTCGGGGTGGCCAAGTCGGTGCAGTGGCCGGCCGGCATCGGCGGGAAGGGCAACGATGGCGTGGCGCAGGCGGTCAAGCAGACCGAGGGCGCGATCGGGTACGTCGAGCTTGCCTATGTAGTCCAGACGGGGATGCACCAGGCATTCCTGCGGAACAAGAACGGGAAGTTCGTGCAGGCAAGCGTGGCGGGAGCGACAGCAGCCGCTGCTCAGAACATCGAGGTGAGCCCCACCAACTTCTCGATCACTGACGAGCCCGGCGACACCACGTACCCGATCGCCGGCTTCAGCTGGATCATCGTGCGCACTTCGATCTCAGACCAGGCCAAGGCCAAGGCCGTCGTGCTTTTGTTCAGATGGCTGGTCACTGACGGCCAGACCTACGGCAAGGAGCTCGAATATGCGCCCCTCCCCAAGAGCGTCCAGGACCTGGCCCTGACCAATCTCAAGCATGTGACCTCGGGGGGCATACCCGTCCTGACCTGACCTCCGCGCGAGGTCCGACGCAATGTGGGCGGTGGCGCGCCTGCCTTACGCTTTATCCGGGGTGGTGAGAGCGTGAAGCTGAGCTTGATCCCTCGCGAGCGCCGGTTTTATGACCTGTTCAGCCGGCAGGGCGCGCTGGTCAGCGAGACGCTGACCCAACTTGGCGAGGCATTGGCGGAAGGCCGAAACCGGCATCCCCGCCTGCGCGAGCTCGAGCATGAGTGCGACGACGTCACGCACGAGATCTACAACCTGACCAACCGCACGTTTACGACGCCCATTGAGCAGGAGGACATCCTGCTCCTGGCCCATGGGCTCGACCAGGTCGTCGACCTGGCGGAGGAGACCTCAGACAAGATCGACCTGTACAAGATCGAGACGATCACAGACTCGGCCAAGCAATTCGGCGAGTGCCTGGCCAAAGCCGGCCTGGAGCTGGCCAAGGCGGTCGATAAGCTGGAAGACTTCAAAGGGATCGACGAGGTGCTCCTGGAGATTCACCGGCTTGAGAACGAAGGCGACTCCATCAGTCGATCCTCCTTGCAGAAACTTTTCGAAGCCAACCACAAGACCGCAGCTGACGTCATCAAATGGAAGGACCTCTATTCGCTGCTCGAATCGACTCTTGACGAGTGCGAATCGGTGGCGGAGATCATCGAAACGATCGCGATCAAGAACGCCTGAGGTGCGTCAGGAGGTGAGTGCGGAGACCAGTAAAAGAACCCGCTGGTCGATGTCATCGCGAATCGCACGCACAGCTTCGAGCGGCTGGCCCGCTGGGTCCGGAAGACCCCAATCCTCGACGGGAGCGCTGACCACCGGACACTCACCTTCGGCGCAGCCCATGGTTACCACTCGCGCCGCGCCTGCTGCAAGGTCCGCCGTCATCAGCTGGGGATGCGCTGAAGAGAGGTCGACCCCCACCTCCCGCATCACCTCGACGACTTCGGGATGAACGTGAGTTGCAGGCCTCGTCCCCGCCGAGTCGGCCACTGCGCGACCTCGAGCGTGGCGGTTGAACAAAGCGGCCGCCATCTGGCTGCGGCCGGCGTTTTGGCCACAGACGAAAAGGACGCGAGGTATTCGATCGGCCATGTCAACAAGCTAGCACCCGTTGCAAGCCGGAGGATGCGATGAAGCTCATACCACTGCCCCGAGGGCACCGTTTCTTCGACCTGTTTCGAAAACAGGGAGCGCTGGTGAGCGAGACTCTGACCGAGCTGAGCAAGTCTTTGCTGGAGGGCAGAAGCCGGCACGCGCGACTGCGTGATCTCGAGCATGAGTGCGACGAGGCAACTCATCAGATCCACAACCTTGTCAACAGCACGTTCATCACGCCGCTCGACCAGGAGGACATCCTGCTGCTCGCATCGAGCCTGGACGACATCGTGGACCTGGCGGAGGAGACTGGCGACAAGATCGACCTCTACCGGATCCAGGCGATTTCGGATCCGGCCAAGCAAATGGGCGAATTCCTCGCGAAAGCTGGCGTCGAGATCGCGGCGGCGCTCGATCAGCTGGAGGGCTTCGCGCAGCTGAAACCTCACCGACTCGAGATCCACAGGCTGGAGAACGAGGGCGACAGGCTCACACGCTCCTCGATCGGGGAGCTGTTCTCGACGGTGAGCGATGCCTCGGAGCTGGTGAAATGGAAGGACATCTACGACCTGCTCGAGGCCACCATGGACGCGTGCGAGCACGCCGCTAATGTGATGGAGACGATCGCGATCAAGAATGCGTGAGACCGCGATCCTCCTCTGGGTCACGATCGGAGTCGCGGTTCTTTTCGATTTCACGAACGGGTTTCACGACACCGCTAACGCAATCGCGACGTCGATCTCCACGCGCGCCCTCTCTCCTCACGCTGCAGTCGGGCTCTCAGCAGTTTTCAACCTTGTCGGCGCTGTAGTCACGGTCGCGTTCTTCCAGGCAAAGGTCTCCAACACCATCGCCAGCACGCTCGCGATCAAGCCCGGCCTCGTGGTCGTGATGTCGGCCCTGCTAGGCGCCATTTCGTGGAACCTCATCACCTGGTATCGGGGGCTGCCGAGCAGCTCGACCCATGCGCTCATCGGAGGCTTATGTGGCGCGGGCATCGCGGCGGCCGGCGGCCTGGGTGGAGTCAAGTGGTCGGCGCTTGGCAAACAGGTGGCCAGCCTGGCCATCTCGCCACCATTGGGTTTTTTCGCGGCGGCGATGTTCGCGATCCTGCTGATCCTCATCGTGTACCGCCTGCAGCTGCGACCAGCACCAGTCAACCGTACGTTCCGCGGCTTGCAGGTGCTGACCGCCGCCTTCCTCTCGTATTCGCACGGCGCCAACGACGCGCAGAAAACCATGGCGGCCATCACGCTGGCCCTGATCGCCGCCGGTGACCTGACCACGTTCCAGGTCCCCCTGTGGGTTGTGATTCTGTCCGCGGTGACGATCGCGTTCGGCACGTATGCAGGCGGCTGGCGCATCATCCGGACGCTGGGCTGGAGCATCATCAAGCTCGAGCCTGTAACCGGCCTGGCCGCTCAGTTCACCGGTGCGAGCGTGATCCAGGCCGCGACGCTGGTTGGTTTGCCTGTGAGCACGACCCACGTTGTCACGGGTTCGGTGATGGGAGTCGGCGCCATCCGCAAGCTCTCTGCAGTGAGTTGGGGGCTGGGCGCCAACATCGCGCTCGCGTGGCTCGTCACGATTCCAGCAGCGGCGATCATCGCGTGGGTCGCCTACGCCATCCTCCACACTGCGGGCTTGCGCGGCTAAAAGAAAAATCGAATAGCTATTGGACATTGACGGTCTCGTGATTAAACTCACATGCGTCGTAGCATCAAAGGCCTGACCGAGGGGACGGCGTCAACTAAAACGTTTCACCCTACGAAGGAGCAACGGTGGCAACAAAGATCCTGGAAGTGGCCGACGTGAGTGTGGTCAGGGCGGCGGGCGGCGTCGTCTGCCGCGAGAATCGATCCGGCGAGACTGAGATCGCCGTCATCCATCGCCCCGCCTATGACGATTGGACATTGCCCAAGGGCAAGGTCGAGCCGGACGAGAGCGCTGAGGACTGCGCGCTGCGAGAGGTCCGTGAGGAGACCGGCCTGCGGTGCGACCTGAAGCGCCCATTGGGCTGCACCGCATACGTCGATCGCCGCGGGCGCGACAAGGTCGCGTGCTACTGGGTGATGGAGGTGAAAGGCGGCCGGTTCCGGCCGGGGATCGAGGTCGACAAGCTGCTGTGGCTTTCGGTCGAGGACGCCATCAAGCGCCTGACCTACGGGCGGGACAAGACCCTCCTCGTGCAGCAGGACCTGCCTTAGATAGATTCCCTCTCCCCTTCGGGGCGAGGGTTAGGGAGAGGGGCTTAATAGCTTTCTAGCGTTCGGTACAGTGGGCGCATGCAAACGGTCACCGCTGCCGACCGGCTCGTGATTGCGGGCGTCGAGCTGCGGTCCCGGCTCTTCCTCGGGACGGGCAAGTACCCGAACGACGAGTCGATGCTCGCCGCGCTCAAGGCGTCGGGCTGCGAGCTGGTCACCGTAGCGCTCCGCAGGCTGGACCTCGACCATCCGAACAAGAAGACCATCCTCGACGTGATCGATTGGAAGCGCTACCGGATCCTGCCGAACACCGCCGGGTGTCGGACCGCGGAGGAGGCGATCCGCATCGCCCGTCTCGCGCGGACGATGGGGCTGTCCGACTGGGTCAAGCTCGAGGTCATCCCCGACCCGCGCTACCTCTTCCCGGATCCCGAGGAGACGCTGAAGGCGGCGCGAGTTCTCGTCGCCGAGGGCTTTCAGGTGCTGCCGTACATCAACGCGGATCCCGTGCTGGCGAAGAAGCTCGAGGAGATCGGCACCGTGACGGTGATGCCGCTCGGTTCACCGATCGGTTCGGGGCAGGGCCTGCAGACGCTGCAGCAGATTCGCATCATCATCGAAGAGGCTCGCGTCCCAGTGGTGGTCGACGCGGGGATTGGAGCGCCCTCGGACGCGGCGCTGGCGATGGAGCTTGGCGCCGACGCGGTGCTGGTCAACACCGCGGTCGCCCTGGCGAAGGACCCGGCGTTGATGGCCGAGGCGATCAAAGAGGGCGTCGAGGCCGGCCGAAAGGCGTACACCGCCGGGCGCATCCCGAAACGTGGTGAGGCCAGCGCGAGCTCGCCCACCGAGGGCGTCTCGCGACCGTCTTAGTTCGGCCGATCGCAATGGCCGTGGTCTCTGACGCTGCCGCCGGCCTGCGTGTCGCCTCGCGCGCGACCGTCCTGCAGCTTCGCGCGCCAGGGCTGAGCGCCAGGAACCTCGAGGGCCAAGCCGGCGAGCTGGTGTCGTCGGCCGCCATCCCGGTCGTGATCAGCTCGCGCTGCGACATCGCCCTCGCCACCGGTGCAGCCGGCGTCAACCTACCCGAGTCGGATATCGAGGTCGCCGGCGCAAGACAGCTCATGCGAGGGCGCCTGGTCGGCCGATCCGTGCACTCGCTGGAGAGTGCGCTGCAAGCTGAGCGCGAGGGCGCCGACTACGTGATCTTCGGCCCGGTCTGGGAAAGCGCAAGCCACCCGGCGTCGAGGCCGGTCGGCGTCGAGGCCCTGGCTGAGGTGTCACATGCGCTTCATATCCCCGTGGTCGCGATCGGCGGCGTGACCTTTGAGCGGATTGCGCAATGTCATGCGGCGGGTGCCGCAGGCTATGCCGCAATCGGATTGTTTGAATGATCACGCTGCAGATCAACGGCAAGCAGGTCGAGCTGAAGCGCCCGACGCCGCTGCTGGCTTACATCGAGACGCTTGGCGTTGATGCACGGGCAATCGCCGTGGAGCACAACGGGACCATCATCGAACGAGCCGGTTACGAAGGCGTCACGCTTCAAGACGGCGATACGGTCGAGATCGTGAGGATGGTCGGCGGCGGATGGGGGTCATGAAGCAAGGCGTTCCTTGATCGCGGCCTCGGCTTCGGCCCTTTCGTCCCACGGCTCCGATCCGGACGCCATCCTCATCGTCCGCTCGTGCCCTTTGCCCGCCAGAAGCACGCAATCGCCTGGGCGCGCGAGCTCGATCGCGCGGCGGATCGCAGCGCGCCGGTCGATCACGATCTCGTAGTCGAGCCCAGGCGCTTTCCCTTCCACACCCTCCTGCACGTCGCGCGCGATCTCGACCGGGTCCTGTTGAAGCGGGTCGTCGGTGGTGATGATGAAGAAGTCCGAGAACTCCGCCGCGGCTCGGCCCATGCCCGGACGGTCGTGGTCCGAGCGCGCGGTCGAGCCGAACACGACGATCAGACGTCCGTGGGTGAAGGGCCGCAGCTCGGCCAGGGCGCTGGCGAGTGCGCCTGCGGAATGGGCGAAGTCGATGAACACCCGGAAGTCCTGGCCCAGGTCGACCGGCTCGAGCCTACCGCGGACCCCTTCGAAGCCGGCGAGCCCGGTACCAACCGCGTCCAGCGGCACGCCCAGCGCAAGGCAGACGCCCGCCGCACAGAGCGCGTTGTAGATGTTGAAGCGCGCGGGCACGCGGAGGCTGACGTCTGTCTCGCCGGCAGGTGTCTTCATCCGAAACTGAGAGCCCGTCCCGGTCACGTTGAGGTCGAGCGGATGCAGGTCGGCCGCCGTGGTCAATCCATATGACCAGCGGCGCGCGATCGGGCGGCGCGCGAGACGCTCGAAGCTCGGGTCGTCACGGTTCAGCACCGCCGTCTTCTCGATGCCCTTGTCAGCTGCGCCCGCGGTGAGGTCGATGAGTCGCGCCTTCGCCTCGAGGTAGTCGTCCCACGAGGCGTGGTAGTCGAGATGGTCGTGGCCGACGTTGGTGAATGCGGCCACGTCAAACTCGCAGGCGCGCACGCGCTCCTGCACCAACGCATGAGAGGTCGTCTCGATGACCGCGTACGCGGCGCCGGCCTCCACCATGCGGGCAAGCCAGGCCTGCACCTCGGAAGCTTCGATGGTGGTCTGGCCGCTGAGGTTGTCCGTCTCGCGGCCGGTGACTGTGAAGGAAACCGTGCTGATCGCACCGGCCATCACGCCGCTCGCCTGCAGCACGTGCTCGGCCATGTGCGTGGTCGTCGTCTTCCCATCGGTCCCGGTGACGCCCGCGACCTTGAGCCGCCGCGACGGCCGCCCGTAGAACTCGGCCGCGAGGTCGGCCAGGCCGGAGCGTGTGGAGGACATCCGGATCAGGGGCGTGCCCGGCGGAAGCGTGACTTCGCGCTCGACAGCGACCGCGGTCGCGCCGCGCGCCAGCGCGTCGGCCACGAAAACATGCCCGTCCACCTGCATGCCTTCGATGGCGACGAAGAGGTCGCCCGGCTTGACGCGCCTCGAGTCGTACGCGATGCCGCTGATCTCGGCATCGCTGCTTCCATCGAGGGTCGCGCCGGGCACCCCGCGCGCGAGCTCTTCCAGCTTCATTCCTGGTGGGCAGCATAATCGGCGCGTGAACGCCGACATCGGTGGACGCCGCTTCGAGTGGGGATCGCGGACCTATGTCATGGGGATCATCAACGTGACGCCCGACTCGTTCAGCGGTGACGGCGTCGGCTCAGACCTGGAGCGGGCGGTCGCGCAGGGATTGCGCATGGTTCGCGACGGCGCCGACATGCTCGACGTGGGAGGTGAGTCGACGCGACCCGGCCACCAGCCGATCGGCGCGTCAGAGGAGATCGAAAGGACGGACATGGTCGTCGCCCGCCTCGCGCGCGAGACAGAAATCCCCATCTCAATCGACACCTACAAGCTCGAGGTGGCGGAGGCGGGCGTGGCTGCCGGCGCGACGATCCTCAACGACATCTGGGGCCTGACCCGATCGCCGGCGCTTGCCGAGCTCGCCGCAGCCAGTCGCTGCGCGCTGGTGTTGATGCACAACCAGGACGGGACGGAGTACGCCGGTGACCTGATGGACGAGATCAAGGCATTCCTGCGCAAATCGATCGATCACGCGCTGAAGGCGGGCGTCCCACGCGAACGTGTGCTGATCGATCCAGGGATCGGATTCGGCAAGACGGCAGAGCAGAACTGGGTGGTGATGCGCCGGCTTCAGGAGCTCCGCGAGCTCGGCCAGCCGATCCTGATCGGAACGTCACGCAAGTCTTTCATCGGCAAGCTGCTGGACTTGCCGGTCGACCAGCGGATGGAGGGCACGGCTGCGACGGTCACGGCGGCGGTGTTGCGTGGCGCCGACGTCGTCCGCGTGCATGACGTGCGTGAGATGACGCGGGTGGCGCGCGTCGCCGACCACATGCGTTGACCACCGCGTACCTGGGACTTGGATCAAACCTTGGAAGGCGAGCTCGCAACCTGAGCGCGGCGCGAAGACGCTTGCGTCAAAAGGGAGCGCGCATCCTGCGCCGAAGCCGCGTCATCGAGACCGCTCCATGGGGTGTCGCCGGCCAACCGCGATTCCTGAACCAGGTGATCGAGGTCGAGTGGCATGGCACGCCACGTCAGCTTCTCAGGGCTGCCAGGGAGGTGGAGTCCGAGGGAGGCCGCGTGCCGGCGCCGCGCTGGGGACCTCGCGCCATTGACGTCGACATCCTGCTGTTCGGGGACGAGCAGGTCAGCGAGCGCGGCCTGGTCGTCCCCCACCCGCGCATCGCGGAGCGCGCGTTCGTGAAGCGGTCGCTGCGCGAGCTTGGCGTCAAATTCCCCACGAAGTCAGAGGCTGCGCCGTGACTTCGCGGGGGCCCCTTTAACTAGGCCGGGCGGGCGTTGGTGAACCGGTAGCCGATGCCCGGCACAGCCAATATGTAATAAGGACGCGAGGGCTGGCTCTCGATCTTGCGCCGCAGGTTTCGGATGTGAACGTCGATGACGCGCGTCTCGATCGGGTACTCGTAGCCCCAGATCGAGTTCAGGATCTTTTCCCGGCTGAGCACCTTTCCCGCGTTGCTTGCAAGAAACGTGAGTAGGTCGAACTCGGTGTGGGTCAGCTCGACTTCCTTGCCTGCCTTGTACGTCCGTCGCTCGTTGACGTCGATCACGAGCTCGCGGAACTCGAGCCGGCTGCGCATGGCCTCGGCCGACTCGAACCGGCTGCGCCGCAGGTGAGCTGTCATACGGGCCACGAGCTCACGGAGGCGAAGCGGCTTGGTCACGTAGTCGTCGGCGCCGATCTCGAGCGCGACGACGACATCGATCTCGTCGGAGCGCGAGCTCATCATGATCACGGGGACGACAGGGTCCATCTTGCGCAGCTCGCGGCAGATGTCGAAGCCGGCGCCGTCGGGGAGCGTGACCTCGAGCAGGATGATGTTCGGGCGGGAATGCTCGACCTGGCGGAGCGCCTCGGCGCCTGAGTCAGCCTCGACCACCTGGTAGCCGTCCTGCTCGCAGGCCGGCCTGATCTCCCGGCGCGCCTGCGCGTCGGGATCGACGACAAGGACTTTCCGCGAGGTCTCCACTGCCACAGCCACCCTGGCCTCGATCCTAACAGATCTGAAGGATTGTTAGGAGATGTTGCGTTTCAGGCCCCGAACGTAGGTCCGTGACTTCTTGTCGAGGGCGATCAGCCTGGCGCCTGCGCCGGAGAGGACCCGCTCCCACGCACCAACATACGAAACCTCCTGGCCGCCGAACTCGGCCTTGAAGAAGCCGAGCCCGTGCCATGGATGGTTCGGCGCGGCGTCTGGCGGCGGCACGCCCCAGAGGTCGAAATCGCTGCACGATGCGTCGGCTGCGGAGCTGATCGCGTGCCACCACGCAAGGTCGTTGCCCATGAGCTCCGGGTGCTTGCCGCTGCGACCCGCGAAAAGGCTGTAGGCGCGACCTGCATGGCGCGCGACGAGAACCGTGGCCAGGGCCTCGTCGGTGTCAGGTTTCAGCGCGACGTACGTGCGACACCATGGCAGCAGCTCGAGCAGCAGGTCGTAGTACCGGCGGTCGGGCAGATGTATGGACTCTCGCTGTTCCACCGCTGCGGACTGGCGCGCCAGCTCGGCGCCGTCCTTTCCTTCATTGACGACAACGCCGCGCCGCAGGCCCGCGCGAATGTTGTAGCGACGTCCATGCCGAAACGATTTCAGGAGCTCTTCAGGCGGCCGCAGGTGAACGATGCGGGTGTGCTGCGGCTGGATCGGAGCAGTCGGCGTGAACTGGCGCTCGGTCAGCACGCCGGCGAGGTCTGCCGGCGCCTCGGGCTCGATGACGATGCGCGCCATCTTGGCGCCACGAGCCCACACGACCAGCGAGTCCACCGCCTCCGCCGTCGCCGGGACTGGACCGCGAGGAACGTACGCCTCGCGCGCGAACCCGACCGATCGCAGCTGCACGCTCGCCATCGCGCCCCCGGGCAGGCGGATCCTCTCGATCTTCCAACCCGCGCGAGATTGCACCTCGCCCCAGGCCCACGATTGCAACAATGGTGCCGGCGACGCTCTTTCCTCGAGCTCGCCGTCCCATCGTTCGGAGTCGCTCATGCGCTCATCCAGGACCGGGTTCGGTGACGAGCGCTGGGTCGAGATGACTCGTGTCGTTGACACCGCCGATGATCATGTGGCCGTCGCGCTTTTCGATGATCGAGATGGATGCGTTCTGAATCTTGAATGGGAAGAGGCCGCGGCTCGGCCGGCCGATGACACGATGCAGCGCGATCTGAATCACGCCGCCGTGCGTGACCACCACCACATCACCGTGGTGGTGACGTTCAAGGATGTCATCGAGCGCAGCGGTGACCCGCGCCTCGAAAAGGGCGGCGCCCTCGCCGCCAGGCACCAGGTCCCAGTCGGGCTCTTCCGTCCACCTCGCCCAAGCCTCCGGAAAGCGTTGGGCCAGGTCGTCTGTGCGCAAGCCTTCCCAGTCTCCGAGGTAGATCTCGCGCAGGCCGGGCATCGGCTCGGCGTGGTGTCCGATCGCGGCCTCGATCGCCTGAGACGTCTCGAACGCTCGCTTCAGGTCGCTCGAGTAGAAGCCCGCGAACCGGCGCCCGGCAAGGCGCTGCCCGACCCGCTCTGCCTGGCGGCGCCCCTCAACAGAGAGCGGAGGGTCGAGCTGTCCCTGGATCCGGTGCTCACGATTCCATGTCGACTGGCCGTGGCGAACAAGCACCAACCGCGCGGGCGAAGGCCTTGCAGCGAGAGGTAGTTCAGGCGGCTCCTGGCGCGCGGATCTGATCTCGATATCTATACTAACTTTCTCTTAATCCCCGGTCGGGCTGGGCCGATCTCAGGAGGAAGGCTGTTGCAGTCGCACGGCTCTTTGGCCGAAATTCCCCTTCGATCGCTTTTGGAGACTGCTCAGGGTGAGCGCTCCACAGGTACCCTTACCGTCCGCAATGGGAACGGCCAGTCTGCGTCCCTGTACTTTTTGTTCGGCCATCTTTTCCACGCTCAGAGCGACGGGAAGGCGGGCGATGACGCCGTCGTCAACGCCCTTCACTGGACCAGGGGCGACTTCGAGTTTGATGCCAAGGCCAAGCTGCCCGCCGATGAGACGGTCAAGGCCGGCATCCCCGAGCTCGTTCAGACAGCTGAATCGACGCCCGAGGCACAGAGCGCCGCTGAACCCAGAGAAGAGCCCAAGCCGGAGCCCAGGGTCGAACGCACCGAGGCGCGGGTCGAGCGCAAAGATCATGCTGAACCGGAGAGAAAGGTGGAAGCACCACAGCCAAGACGCGGCGTGAAGCACCGTCCGTCACCGAAACATGGACGCGAGCCGATTCCTGTGCCCGCCGGACAGATCATCTACGACTCGCTCAAGACGTCCTTCGTTGATTTTCCGCGCCTGATCACGACCCTCGAGAAAGAGGGTTACACGGGGTACGTGCGCCTGCTGACCGACGATGCATCGGGCCTCATCTTCTTCAAGGAGGGTTCGGCGCTCGAGTGCATGTACGACGGCGCCGCCGACGCGAGCAGCCTCGTCCTCGGCAAGCAGGCGCTTCAGCGGTTCAATGACGATGTCACCAGCGGCCACGGCGTGCTGGATGTGGTTGGGCTCTCCCCGGAGCTCATCGACGGCCTGTACGAGCTGACAGTTTCGCGCCCGATGTACACCGAGCTTTACGCGGCGTGGGTGGATATGAAGGCGCTGCTCAAGTTTCTCAGCGACCGCAAGCTCAGCGGGAGCGTGATGATCCGTTCCGCAGCGGGCACCGGTGTGATCATCATGTCCAACGGCGAGCTCGCCGGCGCGTACACCAGCGAGTCGCGCGACATCTCCGACAAGCCCGACCGAGCGCTTGCGCTGTGTGACGACCCGGCCGCGATGATCGAGGTCAAGTCGGCCGACACCACCAAGCACCCGCCGCTCGACGTGGACGAGATCGTCGGTGGACAGCGCGGCCCACGACCGCAGCAGCAGGCGGCCCCCACGATGGCTCTCGCGCCCGAGCCTATCCCGACCAATCCCACGATCCCGGTGATTCCGGCCATGCCGGCAGAGCCACCGACCGCTCAGATCCCGACCGGAGGCTACACGAGCTACGCCCAGCCCACCCCGCCGACGATGCAGGTGGCGCCGACCACGCCCCCGCGATCGGCCGGGCCGCAGCTGGACTGGACATCGATCGTGGCCGAGCTGCAGGCGATGGCCGAGGATGCGCTCGGCAACCGCGCGCGCAAGGTGAAGGACATACTCGGCGCCGCCGATCCTTCGCTGCCGGGGATCGAGTCCGCGATCGACCAGATACCCAGCATCTCTCTTCTTTTCGTCGATTCGTCGCGGCTGGAGCAGCTCGCGCAAGAAATGAGGGCCCGGCTCAAGTCCCACCTCTAATACCCTCCCCCTTCAGGGGGAGGTCTGGTGGGGGTGGAACGCAAGTGAGAGGTACCAGCCGCATGCGTCATTCCGCATCAGTCGCGTGCGTTGTGGCCTTGCTGCTGATCTCTCTCACAGCGTGTGGTGGGAATCCGCCGCAGATAGTCGACTACTCACCGCAGCGCGGCGCTCTCAACGTTTCGACGGCGGACCCGATCATGATCACGTTCGACCATCCGGTCGACCAGTCATCGGTGGAGTCCCGCCTGCACCTGCTACCCGCGACCAACGGCACGGTGCGCTGGATCAGCCCGCGACAGCTCGCCTACGAGCACCCTGCCCTCATGACGAGCATGACGTACGAGATCATCCTGGAGGCGGGCTATCACGACCTCGCGGGCAACACGTACTCGCTCAGGCATCACTGGTCTTTCGCGACCGAAGGCCCGCCAGGCCTCGCCGGCTCGACGCCCTCGAACAACGACGCAGGTGTGGACCCGGCCGCCTATCTCACCCTCGACTTCACGCGCGAGATGAACGGAGCCACCCTGGGCTCGGCACTCACCATCAGCCCGAGCGTCCCCTTCAGCGTTCGACTGGATCCGAGCGACGGCCGCCGCGCGATCATCGCACCCTCTCAGCTGCTGTCGCCCAACACCGCCTACCAGCTGGCGGTGAACGTCGCGGCCCTCGACATCGACGGCAACCAGCTGGACCGCAACCAGACGATCCGTTTCAAGACCGGCTCGCCGCGGCCGCTCAGGCATTGGGTGGCCTTTGCGACCCAGGGCGCCGACGGCGCCGCGGCGGGTTTGTGGATCGTCAACGAGTCCGGCTTTCCACGGCAGCTGTTCGACACCACGTCCGTTCACGCCTTCAGCTGGTCTCCGGCCGGCGACCGGCTCCTCGTCCGGGGCGACGGCGAGACGTGGTCGGAGGTCGTACCAGGCAGCACCAACCTGGTGCTGCCCTTCACGGGCCAGTGGGCGGGGGCCCTTGCGTCGGGCATGGGCTATGTGTACATCGACGACTCGGGCACGCTCCACCGGGCGCCCGCGGACGGACCTGAGGAGGTTATCGCCACCGATGTGGCCCAGGCGGCGGTGGCGCCCAATGGCTTGAGGGTTGCGTTCGTTCAAGGCGCCGTCGCACCGAACACGGTGTGGGGCTACGACGTCGGGCTTAAGGCTCGCTATCAGCTCGCGCTCGACACCGGTCCGGTCAGCGAACCCAGGTGGGCGCCGTCCGGTAATCGCATCGCCTACCT
>DASQAU010000146.1:0-1583 GCA_035635595.1 Candidatus Eiseniibacteriota bacterium | reverse complement strand
CCCATGCGCAATCCGATCATGTTTGCCAAGCAGGCGGCATGCATCGACGCCATTTCCAGCGGGCGCCTGGTGCTGGGCGTCGGCGTGGGCTGGCTGCGTGAGGAGTTCGATGCGTTGGGCGCCGATTTCGAGGCGCGCGGCGCCGTGCTGGATGAGTGGCTGAGCATCGCGCGCCGCTGCTGGACGGGCCGGGTCGAGCCGTTCGAGGGGCGCTATTACCGGCTGGCCGAAGCCATCTACTGCCGGCCCACTCCCACACGCCGGGTGCCCGTTCTGATCGGCGGAATGTCGCGCCGCGCGCAGGAGCGAGCCGGCCGAACCGCCGACGGATGGCTCGCGCAGTATTCGCTGGAGAACCTCTCCGAAAGCGGCATCGTTGATGGCCTTGCGGTCCTACGCGAGGCCGGGGCCAGGGCTGGAAGACCGCCGGCCGAGCTCGAGGGCTTTCGGATCGTGGTTCGCGTGACCGGCGCGGATCGCAAGCTCGACGTGCTGGCGACCAGGCTCGGATCGCTGGCGGCCGCCGGAGCAACCGAGCTGGTCGTTGACGTCGATTGGGACTCGGACGACGGGCCAGCCAAAGGCTTGGACATTCTCCGCTCGGCTGTCGCATAAGAACACAACCTGGAGGTCATCAAATGAGCAAGGACTTGACGATCACGATTGATGGCGCACCTGAGCCACGGGGCCCGTACGTGCATGCACGCCGGCACGGCGCGCTGGTCTATGTCACCGCCCAGATCGGACGCGATCCGAAAACCGGCGATTTCGTGAAAGGCGGTTTCGAGGCGGAGTTCAACCAGGCGATCGACAACGTTGAAGCGATCCTCATGGCCGCTGGATCCTCGCTCGACCGCGTCGTCAAGGCGCAGATCGAGTTCGTCGACGAGAGCGACCTCGACGCGATGAACCGCATCTACGGCGAACGCTTCCACGAGCCGCTGCCGGCACGCACCAGCTTCGGCGCCGCCTTCTTGTGGAAGGGCGCACGGGTCCAGATCGACTGCATCGCGGCCCTCGACTAGATGCCGAGCGCGCACAAAGGCGTTGTCACCCGGCGGGGCCCCCAGCCGACAGGCTCCTATCCCCACGCCCACATCCAGGGCAACATGGTCTGGGTCACGGCACAGGCCGGGCGGGATCCCAGCAGCGGAGAGCTGGTCGAGGGCGGGATGGCAGGCCAGATGGACCGCGCGATCAGCAACCTCGAGGCGATCCTCGAGGAATGTGGCAGCTCACTGGATCGCGTGATCCGCACGCAGATCATGTACACGGACCGGGCGGACCTCGAGGCGATGGACGAGGTTTACGCGCGCCGCTTCCACGCGCCGCTTCCGGTACACACCACCTGGGGCGTCAAGTTCCTGGCCGCGGAGCCGGGGACCGAGCTCGTGCGCGTGCAGATCGACTGCGTCGCGGCGGCCGGCTGACCGTGGGATATCGCGAGGTCTACGAACAGGGCCTGGAGCGCATCCGCTCGATCGGCATGGAGCCATACCTGGACCTGGGAGCCGAGACACGCTCGCAAAACCGTCTCAACCGCCTGCACATGGACTCGTTCGTCTTCGAGATGCGCTTGCTCG
>DASQAU010000145.1:0-25626 GCA_035635595.1 Candidatus Eiseniibacteriota bacterium | reverse complement strand
AACTGGGGCAGGAACGTCACGAAAAAGACGCCGAGCTTCGGGTTCGACAGGGCGGAGAGGAAGCCCTGACGGAAGATGGCGTGGGCCGGGGCCGGCGCGGGCGCGGCGGCCATGAGGTCCTCCGGCCGGCGCCTGGAGTCGATCAGCGTGCGCACCCCGAGATACGCCAGGTATGCGGCGCCCACGAGCTTGAGCACGAAAAGTGGCTCGCCCGATGCGCGCAACAGCGCTGACAGTCCGACCGATGTCGCGGTGGTCCAGATCGCAAGCGCCAGCGCGATTCCTGTAGTGGTCAGCACGACTCCGCGCCGACCATGCGCCAGCGCGTTCTTGGTCACCACCGCCATGTCAGGCCCCGGCGTCACCGCCAGGAGCACCGAGATCCCGATGAAGGCTAGAAGCCCGGAGTCCATTGGTCGTTACGTTCCCCAGCGGAATTCCGAGCACATGTAATCGAACGACTGAGCCTCGGGCATTCCGTGCGGCGAGTTCTTGATGTCAGCCGGGTCGACCGCCACGATGACTACTGTCACGCCGCCGCGAGACGCGACGATGACGGCGAACTGCACCTTCGTGGATGTAGCGTTCGGCCCAAGCAGGTTCGCCGAGTACACCGCGCCAAGCCCGTCCTGATCGCCGATGTGAGCGCCTTTCAGGTCGGAGTACTGGACCACGTCCTGCCAGTTCGCTGAGGGTAGCGCTGCCACTGTCGCTTGAAGCACCTGTTGAAGGGACTGAGCGCTTTTCATGCCGACGACCTCGACCGATCCGAGCCTGGTTCCGAGCGAGATTCCGCTCGTGTCCTGGCTCCGGACTGTCCAGGTCGAGCTGTAATCGACCTCGAACTTGTAGGTCGAGCTGCGATAGGTGTTGGATTCGGGGAGGGGCGTGATGATCTTGGGAGCGCAGTTGACAAGGCAGGTCGAGCGGCTCCCGCCTGTGAAGCGCGACACCGCGAACGCGCTCAAGGCCACGGTCACGATCGCGAGGATGGAGAGCAGCACACCGGCGATGGCGACCTGCGAGGCCCCAAATCGCCTGGTGGTCGGATAAGCCGACCGGGGCGCCACCGGATAGCTGTAGACGGGGGCGGCGGCGAACGCCTGCGGAACCTGGGGCGCGCCACACCTTCCGCAAAACGGGGCGCCAGGTTGGACCTGGGCTCCGCAGCGCCCGCAGTACCGAAGCTGCGCTGCCACCTAAACCGCCCGTCGCGGGCGTAGCCCGCGGCCTTGCTTGGAGGCCGCCGCGCGGGCGGCGCCGCACGCTGGACAGAAGGCCATGGTCGGAACGATGCGGTGGCACTCGGGACATGGTGCGTCGGGTCCTATCTCGTGCTCGGCGCCCTCAACCAGCAGAGCCTGGTGGATGACGAGCCTCACATATAGAAGGAGTGCGAGGGTCGCGATCAGGCGGATCGCCACCTCTGCCACCAGGTCGGAAACGACAAAGGTGAGAATGCCAAGCGCGACCTGGGTGCCGATGGCCACGATCAACGTGGCCAGGATGCTCACCGTCCAGGGGCGACCGGCGCGACGGCGGTCATATCGCTGGAGCCACACAGCGGCAGCGACGATTCCGGTGGTGCTCGCGTTGACCAGCGCGACGAGGATTCCAGTTCGAAGGAGCCGCAACGACCAGTCGAGCGGTGCGCCGCTCCCGATGAGAGGTCCAATGATTAGGGGCCAGATCGCCGTCAGCGAGCTCGCCAACGTGAACCCTAGAGCGGAGGCGGCGCCAAAGGTCAGGCCGTCGAGCGGCTCGCGAAACCGGGCGCGGAACGCGTAAAGGAAAAGCGGCCCGGCGAGCATCAGCGCCTGCGCGACGATCGGAATCGCCACGCCGGACAGGACGAATGCGTTCTCCCTGTCTCCGGTCAGGTTCAGCTGCGAGACCGCCGCGCCGGAAAACGAGGAGAAGGCATAGCCCAGGGCTGCGCCCACGATCATGGTGGCCCCGATCACGAGCCATGGCTCGTCCTCGTAGACCTCGACCTCGTACAGGTACAGCAGGTAGAGCACCGGCAGAAGGAAGATCGCGACCACCGCGGCCGGCGCGAAGAGGTGCAGTGCCGCGAGCAGGAGCACTGCGGCGCCGCCCGATACGAGGGCCCATCGAAAGGCGCCGCCGCGCCGATGCGCAAGGTGCGGAAAGAGGGTGCTGACGATTGAGAGCTGCGCTACGTGCTCGGAAGGCACGGCCGCGAACGCATGGCGGCGCGTCGTGCTGGAGGTGGTGAGGTGGGCGCCGCAGTGGCCGCAGAAGTCGCCTGCCGGCACGGCCCTCCCGCAGTGCGGGCAGGTGACCAGGGGCGGTCGCTCGCCGGGCCGCGCAGCTGTTTCGCCGGCGCGGCGTGGGCCCTGGCGGCGGTCGGGGCCGCGCTCTTTCATGCGCCCCCACCTTTTATGTAGAGGATCCACGCTGCGTCGAGCGCGGCACCGTCCATGCTTCCCCAACCGGTCGCGAAATCCCAGCCCGGGGCCGCGTCGTAGGCGAGGTTGTTGCCCGTGGTGACGTCATGGAACGGTTTGGCCGGCAGCTTCGACAGGTTGGCGCCCATCCAGTAGAGCGCCGGGTTCGCGAAGCCCACCTCGCGGAGCCCTTTGTTTTTCAGGTCCTGGTTGATCAGCGCGATGGTTGCCGCCCACAGCGGTGTGGACGCGGATGTTCCGCCGACCTGTCCGTCCTTCCCGTTGAAGACGATGTGGAAGCCGGTCGCAGGGTCGCCTGCGCCGGCCACGTCAGGCACCTGGCGATGGCCGTGCCCGGCCGCCTGGCCGACGCTCTTCTGATAGTCGGGCAGCGGGTAGAACTGGCTCGGCCCCCCGCCGGTGCCGCTCTCGTCGAGCGGGGCTCCCCACGCCGACTCCTTGTAGTAGACGCCCTGCTGCGACTCGAAAACCGTGGTTCCACCGACAGCGGTCACGCTCGGCAGGGTCGAGGGAAAGCTTCCCGCGGGGTCGGTGTCCTGTCCGCACGTGTATGCACCGCTGTCACCGGTTGCCACAAAGTGCGACATGCCCTGGGCGACGGCTCGGTCCTGAATCGCCGCGTAAGCGCTGCGGTGGCTGCTCGGCGTGTCGGGCTCGCATGCGCCGAGGCTCTCCGAGATGATCGAACCGAGGTGGTCGGTGACCAGCTGGTCAAACGCGCGGGCGCCATGGCCGAAGTCCGCCGCGGAGAGGTAGATGACCAGCTGCGCTTTGGGCGCTATCTCGTGGATGATCTCGAGGTCGAGCACCGACTCGCCCTGCGGCTTCTCGGGCGTGCCCCAGTTAGGGTCGCGCTTGATGGTGAGGTAGGAGTCGAACTGGGGGAGCCCGAACTCGGTGGCGAACTGGTTCAGGTCCTTGAGGTTTGGCAGGTCGTCGATCTCAGGCAGGACGATCGTCTGTCCCGTCCCGTCGAGGCCCGCCTGGCGAAGAGCGTCCAGGTTGTAGAACTTGAGGACGTCGGTCGGTGTCAGGCCGCCGCGGCGCACCGCGAATGAACGGGCGCGCCGATAGTTGTCCAGGCCGCTAACGCTGCCCGCGACGGAGGCAAGCTGAGGCGGAATCTGAGGCTCCTCCAGGGCGGCGTAGAAGGTGCTGCCGTCAGCCTGGCGAAAGTTCTCGATGTCGACATGAAGCAGCGCCCCGGCGAGAGGGGCCGGGCCGTCCGCTGCGATCAGGCTCGAACCCGCTCGCCACGAAGCCTGAAATCCTGATCGCTGCAGCGCGTCCACCGCGTGCCGGACGAGGATCGGGTCCGGGCCGAACTGCGCCGCGTACTCCTCAGGCGTGACCGTCTTCCCCGATGCGATGAGCGCGGCCAGGCGGTCAGGGTCGTTCACCTTGAGGACGAAGCTGAGCGAGACCAGAGTCGAGTCGCCCGCCGGGCCGAGGTGGTCGGCAAGCCTGATGGCGGTCGTCAGGGTGGGCGGCGGCGAGGGTAGCGGGCGAACAGTCGCAGTTTGCGGATGAGGTGAGTTCGCCGCAGAAGGACTCGGCTGTGCGGGCGCGCAGGCGGCAAGCGCCAGCACGACTCCCAGCGTGGCTGCTGTTTTCACGGGAACGTAGCTTCCCAGACCTCAGCCACGAACGCCAAATCAAAGCCCAGCTTGCGATACACGTCGAAGGCATGCGTCTGACTCTTGCCGTCGACATAGAGGGACGCCTGGCTTGCTCCAGCGGCGTGGAGGCGGTGAACGCCTTCGGTCACCAACCAGGTTGCGAGACCGCGACGCCTGTGCTCGGGCAGGGTGCCGACCGAGCTCACCACCCCGACGGGTTGAGGGCGCCGATCCTCCGCATACGTCTCCAGCTGGCAGAGCGTCAATGCAGCCCGCTCGCCGGTGCCGGCGGCGACCGCCATCAAACACAGCTCAGGCGACTTGCCGTTCATCAGCTCCGCCTCGCTCCTGGCGGTGAAGCTCCAGTGGTCGGCGAAGGTCCGGTTGTGCATATCGGCCCAAATCCCGTGGGGCAAGCTCAATCCATCGTGGAGGTCGTACCCCGCCACCGGCGTCGAACGTGGAAGGTCCGCCGTCAGGCGGCGGTCCATCCTCCACCACGGCCGAGTCATCTCCAGGCCAAGCCGGCGTAGGGCCTGCTTGTGGCCAGGCCCAACCCAGACCTGGACCATCGTCGCGCCCGAGGCCCGGCACAGCTGAAGCGCCCACCGGACGAGCTCGTGCATCACCTCCTCGGCATCCGCACCCGCGGCAGCTGGATCGATTCGCCCGATCGTCCCTTGAGGCGTCGGGCGGCTTGACACGAGGACCGCGCCGGCGATGCCCTGGGGATCTGCTTCCACCACTCGCGAGCGAGCCTCCCAGTCGAAGTGGGCGAGCAGCCGGCGCAGGTCTGCTTCCTCCGGCACGCTGTCCCGACGTCCGGCGCGCACCTCTTCTCGCCAAAGGTTGACCAGGGCGCCGAGGTCGGCTGCCCGACCCGCTCTCACAAAAGGGGCCCCCGCGAACTCACGGCGCAGCCCCTGAGCTCGTGGGGATTTCCTATGCGGTGGCCCGTGCCACCACCTCGTGGACTTCGGGCAGCGCGCGCCGGATTCTCTCCTCGAGCTCGGTCTCGATGCGATGCGCCTGCTCCAGGCTGATCGCGCCGTCGACTTCAGCCACCACGTGAGCGTGGATCCGCTGGTGCCGGTCGCTGAGCTCAACGTCGACACACCTTTTGACCTCGGGGTGAGACTCCACGATCTCGCGCATGCGGGACGCGAGCTGCGCAAACCGGGCCGTCACGTCGACGCCGCTGACCACGCGAGGCTCCAACGGCTCGAGGTGGATGTCGATGCGGGTGGCGTCGGGAAGCTCCGTCCGCAGCGTTTCCTCCAGGGCGTCGCTTGCCTGGGAGGCCTTGGCCAGGGTCATGTCGCCAGGCAGCTTCGCGTGCATGGTCAGGTGAAGAGACCCGTCAGCCTCGCGCTCGACAGTCACGTTGTGCAGGTCGCGGACGCCACCGTTGCGTGCGGCTGCGGCGTGGATGCGTTCGACGAGGTCGCCCTGCAGCGCCTGGCCCTCCACGAGCACCGAAAGGTCCAGTGTCGGCAGGACGGAACGCGCCTTGCGCTTGATCTCGTCCGCGAGCGCCCCCGCCGCCTCAACCGAAAGCATCCTGCGCGTGGCGATGCTGGCGTCACCGATGAGGTTCGGACCGGAACGCCGCACGCGAACGGAGCGGACCTCGCGCACCCCACTCACATTCCCGATCGCCGCGCGTAGCTGCTTTTCGGCGTCGCCAGCCGATCGGTCGATAAGGATGTCGCCCGATCGCCAGGCGACGCGAGCCGCCGCACGAAAGATGATGGCGGCGACGAGAAGTGCAGCAGCCGAGTCGGCCCACGTGAAACCCATCAGGATGCCGACGAGGCCGGCCAGAACTCCGACGGTGGCGAGCACGTCGGCCACCCGGTCGGTGGCGTCGGCCAGCATCGCTTCGCTCGATGCAAGACGGCCGACGCGACGCAAGACGACGGCGCGTCCGCTTTCGATAAACAGCGTCCCGATCAGCAGTGCGAAGGCGTAGACGGCGGGGTTCACAGGCGGTCCGCCTTCGACGAGGCGGCGGATCGCCTCGAACGAAATCCCGAGGGCCGTGATCATCAGCAGCGCGCCTTCTGTGAAAGCGGCCAGATTCTCAGCCCGTCCGTGGCCGTACGGATGCTCGCGGTCTGCGGGTTTGCGCGCGGTGCGGACAGCCACCAGGGTGAACGTGCTGGCGGCGAGGTCGAAAATCGAGTGGACCGCCTCGCTCAGGATGCCGAGGCTTCCCGTCATCAGGCCGACCACCAACTTGCCCAGCACCAGGGCCACGCCAATGACAACCGACCCGACCATCACGCGCTCGGGCCGCCTGGCCAAGGACTCCATCTAACCCACTGTAGCGGGCGCTTTTCTATTTCAAGAGCGACGTCGAGGTGAGGAGCTGCGCCTCGGTGCCCAGGGCGATGAGGAGATCGCCCTCTTCTAGGCGAAGGTCAGCGTTGGGGCTCACGTACAGCGTCCCATCATCGCGTCTCAGCGCCAGGAGTTTGGCCGCCGACGAATCGAGCAGCCCAGCCTCCGCGATGGTCTTTCCGACCGCCGCCATGCCCGCGCCGACGAGCAGCTCCTCGACACCAATGCCGGCCTCGCCGTGGTGGAGGGTGTCCAGCACGTCCACCAGCGCGGGGCGCACGGCGAGCTCTGCGATACGGTGGCCGGCCATCTGGTACGGAGAGATCGTCCTGGTCGCCCCCGCCAGCTCGAGACGCCGGATCGATTCGGGGCGTCCGGCTCTCGCGATGATGTAGAGGTTCGGATTGAGTGCGCGGGCGGCGAGGACGATGTAGACGGCCCGCTCGTCCGAGTCGACCGCGGAAATCAGCCCTCGGGCGCGCTCGATCCCTGCTTGCCTGAGCAGGTCCTCGCTCGAGGCGTCGCCTTCGAGGTGCAGGCGTCCCTCGGCGCGCAGGCGGCCGACGGCTTCGTCCGTCTGGTCGATGACCGCGTAAGGGACCTTGTGGTCCTCGAACTCGGCGACGATCTCAGTCCCGATGCGGCCGTAGCCGCAGAGGATGAAGTGGTCGCGGAGGTGGTCCAGGCTGCGCTCCAATTGGCGCTCTCTCCGGTACTTGCCAAATGCGTTGTCGGCTAGGGTCTCGGCGAAGACGCCGAAGCCATAGAGCATGGTAGCCACGCCGGTGACGATCAGGGTCGATGTGAAGATGCGGCCTGCCGCCGACTGCGGATGAATCTCGGTGTAGCCGACGGTGCTGATGGTGATGATCACCATGTAGAAGGAGTCGAGCAGGTTCCACCCGTCGATCACCATGAAACCGGTGATGCCGTACACGATGATCACACCGAGCAGCGCCACGGCGAGTCGAAAACGCGACAACGGATGCTGCAGTCGAGCTCTGTTCACCTCTTCCTGCGGCGCCGCTCCTCCATCTTCTCGACCGCCTTCCAGTGAGCCGGGTGCGCCCACGTTCTTGCGAACTCCTCGATCGTCGCGTCGGCCAGCTCGGGGTTGCGGTGCGGGCGCACCGAATCGACCGAGCGCTTGATGCCGGCGATCGCAGCCACCGGAACGGCTGCGATCGAAGTCGCCAGCTCGGCAAGCCTCAGATCGAACTTCTCGCTGGGCGCCACCTCCTCGACCAGGCCCATGCGCAGCGCCTCATCGGCGGCAATCGCTCTGCCGCCGAGCAGGAGGTGCAGCGCACGACCACGACCGACGAGGGCTGCGAGCCGTTCGGAAGCGCCCCACGCAGGCATGAGACCCAGCGTCACCTGCGCGAAGCCGATACGTGCGTGCGCTGCCGCGATGCGTACATCGCAGGCGACCGCGAGCTCAGCGCCGCCACCCAAGGCGTCGCCGTTCAGGCCGGCGATGACTGGGATGCGCAGCTGCGGAAGGCGGTCGAGGGTTGCGCGCATGCGGCGCGCCATCGATGCCGCGTCGGTTTCCGAGCGCATATGCTCCAGCTCCTTGAGGTCTCCGCCGGCGCAAAAGGCCTGGTGACCGACGCCGCGAATCACCAGCACGCGTGCCCGCTCACGCTTCAACGCGTCGAGCGCCTCGTCGAGCTCAGCCATCGTCTGCAGCGCGAGCGCGTTGCGCGATTTCGGCCGGTTGATCGACAGCGTCGCGACGCCGCGCTTGACCTCAAGCACGAGGTCCCGCAACTACCCGCCCCCGCCCGGACCTTCCAACCCTGGCTTGGTCATCTTGCCAAGGTCGAGCACCTTGTTCAGGGTGGCTTCGCTGACACCCTTGCTGCGCGCGAGCTGGCGGATGCTCTTACCGGTGCGCATCGATTCTTTGGCGAGCCTGGCCGCCTCGTCGTAGCCGAGGACGGGATTGAGCGCCGTGGCGAGCATCGGGCTGCGCTCGACGAGCTCGGGCCCGCGGTCGGTCGCCTGCAGTCCCTCAACGCAGCGCTCCGAGAAGTTGCGCACTGATGCGGCAAGGAGAGTGATCGATTCCAGCGTCGCGGCCCCCGCGACCGGCATCATCACGTTCAGCTCGAAAAAGCTGCCCGACTGTCCGCTGATCGTCACCGTGAGGTCGTTGCCGTAGACGCGTGCGATCACCATCAGCAGCGACTCGACGATCACCGGGTTCACCTTGCCCGGCATGATGCTCGAGCCGGGCTGGGTCTCGGGGAGTCGCAGCTCGCCCAGGCCGGCGACAGGTCCTGTGCCCATCAACCGGATGTCGGAACCGATCTTCCACAGGCTGGTCGCGACGGTCCGCAGTCCTCCGTGCGCCGCGACCAGCACGTCAAGCGTCGCCTGCGCGTGGAAGTGGTTCTGCGTCTCGCGTACAGGCAGTCCGGTGGCCTTGGCCAGCCTCGCGGCGACGATTCGCGCGTACTGGGGGTGAGTGTTGATGCCGGTGCCGACCGCCGTGCCGCCGAGCGGGATCTTCGCGAGCTCGTCGATGGCGGCTCGCGCGCGCCGGATCGACTCTTCGACCTGCCCCGCGTAGCCCTTGAACTCCTGGCCGAGGCGGATCGGGGTCGCGTCCTGGAGATGCGTCCGGCCCGTCTTCACCACCGGCCAGAACTCCTTGCTCTTGGCCTCGAGTGCCTTGCGCAGGCGCTCCAGCGCAGGGATCAGCTCGTCCTGGATCGCCATGGCCGACGCAAGCTGTATCGCCGTCGGGATCACGTCATTGGAGGACTGGCCGAGGTTCACATGGTCGTTGGGGTGGACGAGGCGCGACCCTCGCTCTCCGCCGAGGATCTCGGTCGCCCTGTTCGCGATCACCTCGTTGGCGTTGGTGTTGGTCGAGGTGCCCGAACCGGTCTGGTAGATGTCGATGGGGAACTGGGCGTCCAGCTCGCCGTCGATCACCTGCTGCGCCGCCGCGGCCACCGCCCTGGCTCGCCGCCGCGACAGGATGCCCAGCTCGCGGTTTGTCTGCGCAGCCGCCTTCTTGACCAGGCCGAGGGCCCGGATGAAGCGCCGTGGAAACGGCTGGCCGGAGATGGGGAAGTTCAGCACGGCACGCTGCGTCGATGCGCCGTAGTAGGCGTCGGCCGGGACCTCCACCTCACCCATCGAGTCTTTTTCCATGCGCGTCCCCTTCCTCTTACCCACGGCCAGATTCTAGAGTGGCGATGACGTGCGTCTGGCCGCTGTCGATATCGGGAGCAACACCGTGCATGCGCTTGTGGCCGACGTCGTGCGTGGGAAGCTCGAGGATGTCGCCCACTACGTCGAGATGCCGGAGCTGGGTGCGCGAGTCGCGCGGACGGGCGAGATTGGTCCGGGTGCCAAGGCTGCGATCCGCGCCCTGCGCTCTGTCCTCGCGCGGGCTCGCAGCCACAACTTCGACGTGCTCATCGCCGGCGCCACCCAGGCGGTGCGGCAGGCGAAGGATGGGGCCGACTTCGCACGTGCGGCCGGCGACGCCATCGGCGTCACGGTGCACGTGATCTCGGCCAAGCGGGAGGCGGAGCTCAGCTTCCTCGGCGTGGCCAGCCGGCATGCGGTGCGTCGCGAGTGGGTGATGGTCGACCTCGGCGGTGGGTCCACCGAGGTGGTGATCGCCCGCGGCCGCGAGATGCTGCGCGCGGCCACACTGCCCATCGGGTCCGGCGTGCTGGCCGGAACGTATCTGTCGGACCCGCCCAAACCGGAGGAGCGCGCGCGCATGCGCAGGGCCGCGCTGAGGGAGCTGGCTCACGCTCCGGACGGAGAGGTTGAGCGACTGGTCGCCACCGGCGGGACGGCGTCCAACCTGCCTCTGGTGCTCACCCACCGCAACCCGCCCCCTGTGCTGACGACGGCCGACCTGCTGAACTGCGAAGCGCGCCTGGACGCCGGCCGGGCGACCGATGTGGCCAGGGCGGTCGGGCTCCCGGCCAACCGGGTCAGGGCGATGCGGGCGGGGGTCGAAGCCCTCCTGCTGTTCCTCGACTGGTACGGCCTCGCCCTGCTTCAGATCAGCCACGAAGGCCTGCGCCACGGGATGCTCCTGGCTTATCTCGATCGGGGCAATGATTGGTGGCGATAGATCGTTAAGCGCCCTGGGTAGGATGAATCCATGGACAAGATGATGGCGCGCGCATCGGCGCTCAAAGTCGCCCTGGCGCTCACCTGCGTGGTTCTCGCGGTGGAGCTGGTGGGCGGCTTGCTCTCACATTCGCTGGCCCTGCTGGCGGACGCCGGCCACGTGCTGACCGACATCTTCGCCCTCGGCCTGGCCTGGTTCGCGGTCAGCGCATCAAGCCGACCCGCCGACAAGCGACGCAGCTACGGGTACCACCGGGTCAGCATCCTGGCCGCGCTGGTCAACTCGCTCACCTTGATCGTGATCGTCGCGGCGATCGCCTATGAGGCCATTCGGCGGCTGGGGCACCCGGAGCCGGTGCAGGGTGGCCTGGTCATCGTGACGGCGCTCGTCGCGATCGCCATCAACGCATTCGTTGTGCTCGTCCTTCGGCGCGACACGCACAACCTGAATTCGCGCGCTGCTCTGCTGCACGTGGCGGGCGACCTGGGCGCAGCCGCGGGTGTCGTTGTCGCCGGCGCCGTGATCCTGTTAACCGGTTGGCTCCCAATCGACCCCCTGCTCTCGCTCGGCATCGCGGTGCTCATCGCCTTCGGGGCCGGGCGGATCGTGCGTGAGACGGTCAACCTCCTGATGGAGGGGACTCCGCGCGAGATCGACCTGGAGGCCGTGACCGAGGAGATCGCCGGCAACGAGCTGGTGACGAGCATCCACGACCTGCACGTGTGGGCCCTGTCCTCAGATGAGATGGCCCTCAGCTGCCACGTGGTGGTGGGCGATTGCCCGCTCGGCGATGCCGAGCACGTTGTTCGCGACCTGGAGCAGAGGCTGTGCGACCGGTTCGCCATCGGCCACACCACGATCCAGGTGGAGAGCTGCCATCCATGCGGTGAGATTCACCACGGCGCGGGTAAGCACAACCACCCGCACGAGCAACTGCACGTCCTTATTTCTGAGGGAGCAGGACCTCCTCGCGCTGCAGGATCCGCCGCGCGACCGCGATAGCCGAAGCGTAGGTCGAGTCCATTCCTCGATAGCTGAGGCCGCGCGCGCCCAGGGTGCGAGCCTGGGTATACGGAGTATCGGATGCGTAATGGACGATTCCGAGATCGAAGTTGATCTGCGCCATGTTCACGCTTTCACCCAGCGGGTAGCGGTCAGGCTGCACGATCTCGTAACAGGCGTCGAGATAGGGTCCGGCCTCCATCTCGACGACCGTGTAGCGCCCGTGGTAGTAGAAGTCGAGGTAGTCGCGGTTCTGTAGGAATGTTCCACGGACCGTGACCGCCCGCTGGTTGTCGAGCGCCGAACCGTAGACGAGATTCGGCTGCACGTCGTTGGCGGTGAAGCAGTTGGCCAGCCAGTACGTGTTGCCGGAGTGCTCGTTCTGGACCACGTTGGGGATCATCACGTCGCCCACGTCAGCGTTGAGCGTCGCCGCCTTGCCGAGGACGTACAGGCCCTTCACCCAGGAAGCTTGCTCGGCCACCTGGCGCAGGATGTGGTACGCGGCCTGGCCGAGCGGGTAGTCGACGTTGAGGATGCACGCGTCCGAGGCTCGCAGCCTTTGTTCGTCCACCGCGCCAACACGCGGATCAATCGCCTTTGGGTCCAGCTTCGAAAGCATGAACACCTGCGCGGCGGAGTCGACGCCGGTGCCTCTGGCAGCGACGTGCCGGACGCCGTTGGCCGCTTCCATCTCGGCTCGCCGGCGGCGCATGCGCTCGCTCTCAGGATGCTGATCGAAGACCTGGCGCGCGCCATAGTACAGCCAGTTGTCGCGGGATGCGCGGATGTGGCCGGCCTCGAGCTTGCGTCGCTCCTCATCCAGCTCGGGGTGCTGCTTGCCGACCCAGTCGACGATCTCGCTTTCGAACTGGCGGGCGACTCCAGTCAGAACGTTGACCAGGCTGTGGGAGTTGGAGGAGACAAAGTAGATCGGCGCGTCGCGCGCCCCCATCTCGCCCATGGCGGATGCGATCGGCAGCCACCAGCGGCTCGCGTTTCGCGCATAACCGAGGTGGCTGCCTCCGATGAGGCGCAGGACGATCCTGCACTCTTCGCGCTTGATCGCCGCCAGGTTGGAGTCGAAGGAGTCTCCCCAAGCTTCGTGCAGCCGGCGCCAGTCGTCCTCGGTCGCTCCCGCCGCGTGCCGAGGTTCTTCGTCCGACAGCTCGACGTCCTGGAGAGCACGGTGCAGCTTGTTCCACTCGATCTGGTAGGCGACGAGGGTCGGGACCAGGTCGTCAATGTCGGAGGCGGATGCGATGAGCACGGCCAGCGTGTTCTTTCCGTCGTGGTACCAGCGCCGCCGCCGAGCGGGCGCCTTGACCGCCTGCCAGGTGAGTATGTCGGCATGAAGCACCACGTGAAAGCCCTGCGGGCTCTGGCCCATGATCACGTGCCGGCAGCGGCTGATCGCTTCCGGCAACCGGCGGATCGCGTAGAGCAGAGCGCCCATGTCGGTCTGCGGCTCGGCGGCCAGAGGGTGCAGAACGGAGCCCATCCCGAGGTGCGCCTGCACGAGCGACTCGATCTTGATGTCCCCCGAGCTCTGCAGCATGGTCGTGTACGTGCGCACGTAGAGCTCGACAGCGTGCTTGCCGGACCAGCCAGATCCGGGCGGCGATTCCATCAGGGGAATATATGGTGTCGCGCGGCCGAAGGCCCTACGCAGCTTCGCGGCCTAGGCGGCCGGGCGCCGTCTCACCCCAGGGAATCTGACCATTCCGGGGGACCCGAGAGGGCGCTGAAGCCGGCGTCAAGGGGCCCGGCGCCGCGTCGTCGCGCATCAACGGATGCGCTCCTAGCTGCGCCACCCTTTCCTTGGCTCCGGCCGCCGATGCCGCGAATCTGTGTGGGCCCCCGACCGCGCGACACCAGCGAGCGCACCTTACAAAAGGTTGACCTTCTGCGTGAGGAACCTGAGGCCGGTGCGTTGAGATAGTTAGAAACGTGATGAGACGCTTGATCAACCTCCGCCATCTCCGGATCCTCGGTTTCGCCGCCGGCGCCGTCGCCGTGTCCGGCGCTGCAGTGCTGGTCACAGCCTCCGCCGCCGGCCTGAACGTCGGCTTCCGCCCCTCTTCGCCCAGCACCACGCAGACTCAAACGACCGCGATCAGCGAGAAGGCCGACGCGACCGCTGTCTGCAATGCCTTCATCGCGCACCTCTCGACCGACCTCGGCAAGAGCCAGAGCCAGGTCAATGCGGCGATCCAGAAGGCAGTTGGCGAGACGCTGGCCGACGAGGTCAAGAAAGGCGACCTAACCCAGGCGCAGGCCGATGCCCTCAAGCAGAAGCTGGCAAGCCAGCCGCCGTGCGCCCTGTCCGGAATCGGCAGGGTCGGGCACCCTGGCGACAAGCCAACGACCGGGGCTTACATGCCGCAGCTATTGACCGCGGCAGCCTCGGCTCTCGGGATCAGCGAAACGCAGCTGAAGGCCGATCTCGCCAACGGCAAGTCGCTCTCGCAGATCGCAGCCGCCAAGAACCCACCGGTGACCGAAGCCCAGTTCCGCGCCAGCCTGATCGCCAAGCTGAAGCCGCTGCTCGACACCGCGGTGACGAACAAGAAGCTGACCGCGACCCAGGAGGCTGCGATCCTCCAGCGGCTCCAGACAGGTCCGATCCCGTTCTGGAACGCGCCGATCAAGCACAGGCCGACGACGCCGGCCAGCCCGAAACCGACTGCGACCTAGGACCTCCTGATTCGTAGGACTGCCTTCCCTTTAGGGGCGGCGCGCTGGCTGATTCAGCAGGGCTATCGACGCGAGTGCATCTCGACGGATGCCGTAGCGCCTAGGAACTGCTTTTCACCCCTGGATGGCGACTATTCCTCAGGCGGGCCGCCGAGGCGGCGCATCAGCTCCTCCAGGAGCTGACGTGTTTCCGGGTCGGCCATCAGACGCTCCTGCATCTGCTCCGCGGAGCGCCGGATCTCAGGGTCTGCCATCAACCGCTCGGACATCGCCTGGAAGCGGGACGTCATGTCCTTCATCGCGCTCTCCTGCGCGACCTGCAGGAGGATCGGCTGGCTCGCAGCGGCGACCACGGCTTCGGCCTGGGCCCGCACCATCTCGATCCCCTTGCAGCCGAGGCACTCACCCTTCAGGCCGCAGTGGCACAGCTGCGGGCGCAGGCGGTCGAGCGCCATGTGAAGCTCGGACATGTCGGTGGGGCCGGCCACGCCAGCAAATCTACGAGGGTTTGGACTTCCCCGTGTACATCGACTCGATCTGGTCCTGGTAGTGCTGCTCGACGACTTTGCGCTTGACGTCCATCTTCAATGACAGCTCCCCGCTCTGCTCTGTGAAGTCTGCCGGCAAGAGCGAGAAGTACTTGATCGTCTCCCAGTTCCCCAGGTTTGCGTTGACCCGATCGATGGTCTTCTGGATTTGTGCTTGCACGCCGGCTTCGTCCAGGCCTTGCTTGCGAGCGGCGTCTCGGTCGGGAACGACCAGCGCCGTGACGTACGGCCGACCCTCCCCGATGATCACCGAGCGGACGATCAGCGGGTCTTTCGCAAGCGCGAACTCGAGCTGGACTGGAGCGACGTATTTACCCCCAGCCGTCTTGAAGATCGACTTCTTGCGGTCCGTGATCTTCAAGAAACCATCAGCTTCGATCTGGCCGATGTCACCTGTATAGATCCAGCCATCTTTCAGCATCTCGGCGGTGGCTTCGGGTTTGTGGTGATAGCCCAGCATGTTGCCCGGGCTCTTGACCAGGATCTCGCCGTCCTCCGCGATCTTGAGCTCGACGCCCGGGAACGGCTTGCCGACGGTCAAGAAGCGATGGTCGTTCAGGGTGTTGGAGCAAGCGCCCGATGAGGTTTCCGTCATGCCCCAGCCATTCAAGATCGGCACGCCGATCGCCCAGAAGAATTCCTCGATGTCCTGCGCCAGAGCTGCTCCTCCGCTGATGAAGAAGCGGAGCCGGCCGCCGGTCAGGCGCCGGCGAAGGGCCGCCAGCACCAGCCTGTCGGCCAGCCTGTGTTGGGCCAGCAGGACAGGCCCTCTATTTCTGTCGTGTGCAAACCGCGTTCCGACGCGGATGGCCCAGCGGAACAACGCCTGCCGGACGGGGCTCGCCGCGCGGACGCGCGCCATGACGGTGGCGTGCATCTTTTCGTACATTCGCGGGACGCTGCACATGATGGTGGGCTGCACCTCGCCAAGCTCCGCAGCCAGGTGATCGATTCCGCGCGAGATCCAGGTCTGGCCGCCGAACATGAGCCCAACGAAGATGCCGTTGATGCGCTCGAAAACATGCGCGTACGGCAGGAACGAGAGCGTCGAGTCGGTGTCGCTCAGCGGGTGGACCTTCAGGATCGCCCGGCAGATGTCGACCAGGTTGCGGTGAGCCAGCTCGACACCCTTGGGATCGCCGGTCGTACCGGACGTGTAGACGATGGTGCAAACGTCGTCCGGCTGAATGCCGGCCAGGCGCGAGTTGATCTCGGCCATGTGGCTCGGCTCTGCGGACACCCACCCAGCGACGTCCTTGTCGAGGAACGCGATCACGCGCAACGGTCCACCGGTCGGTAGCCTCTCTGCCTTCGTTGTATCCGATACGATCGCCGCCGTCGCTTCACTGTCGACCGCAATCTTTCTTGCGATGTCGGCGCTGACATTCGGGTAGATCGGCACCGTGATCGCG
The DNA here is from genome assembly GCA_035635595.1 of Candidatus Eiseniibacteriota bacterium. GTDB lineage: Bacteria > Chloroflexota > Dormibacteria > Dormibacterales > Dormibacteraceae > Palsa-870. Next base: position 9,462 of record DASQAU010000145.1, on the reverse strand, counting down.
CCGGCGGCCTGGATGCCGTAATCGCAGTAAAGCCACTCGAGCCGGTTCTCCGACATCAGGATCACGCGGTCGCCTGCTTTGACACCCCGGTCGACCAGCCCGGAAGCAACCGCGAGTACATCGCGCTTCATGTCCGCCCACGTCTCGACCTGCCAGTCGTTCCCGCGCAGGTAGTGAATTAGCGGGCGCTGTCCAAGCTTTGCCGCCTGGCGGAAGAACACACCGACCGTGGTGCGGTCAGCGATCGCTTCGGGGTTCACGTCCTGCGTCGAGGGCGGGGATGTCCTTAAGGACGTGGTGTTATTTGACCGCCTTGATCGTGAGCGTCAGGGTTCCCGACGGAACGCTGACGGTGATCTTGTCGCCCTTTTTCCTGCCGACAAGCGCGCGCCCCACGGGTGACTCGACCGAGATGCGGCCCGCCGACGGGTCGCTTTCGACCGCGCCGACCAGGTGAAAGGTCTCCACGTCGCCCTCGTTGTCGACCACCTCGATGGTCGAGCCGGGTTGCGCCGTGCTCGAGTGGGTGTCCTTGATGATCTGTGCGCGCCCGATCATCTCCTGCAGCTCGTAGATCCGGCTGTCCAGCAGCCCGACCTCCTCCTTCGCCTGCTCGTATTCGGGGTTGTCCTCGATGTCGCCCGGCTGGAAAGCCTCCTTCAGGCGCTCACCCGCTTCGGCGCGCCGCTTCAGCGCGACTTCCAGGTCGCGCTTGAGCTTCTCGAGCCCCTCGGGGGTCAGCAAGACAGGTTCGGTAAGGTCCATCACACTCCCAGCCATCTGAAATGATAACCCGGCGCATGGACCCCACCGATCTGAGGGCCGGCCTGGCCGAACGGCTCGCGGGCACCGAGTCCATCGACGCGCAGACGTTCAACTCCGCCTGCTTCATGCTCTCGCGGGCGCTTGACGACCTTGCTCTGACGGTGCCCGATGCGGCCCCTCTGGCGAAGCGGTTGCTGCGGGTGGCAGGTCGAGTCGTGATCGACACCGGGCTGCTGGATTCCACTCCTGAGACGTGGCCCAACGCCGAGGAGATGTCGCTTCAGTGGATCGATGAGGCCCTACGCGCCCTCGGCTACCAGGTGCGGCCGCTGCCCGGCGGCGGGCGCCCAGAACTGAAGCGGTTAGAAGACGACTGGAGCTAGTTGATCAGTCTGGCGGCGGGAGGCGCGGGGGCGTAGTTCGGGTTGAAGTCGATGCCCACTGCAGCCGAGCCCGTGACCTTGGCCGTGTAAGCGATCACCTGGCCGGCCAGCGGTGATCGGTTTCCCCCGTTGATCGTCCAATCCGCCGACGGCGTGTAGATGGTGCCGATGTACTGGGTTGAGGCGCCGCCGTTCAGGCTGTTGGCGCAGTTGCTGCCGGGGACCTGGTAGATCACGATCCAGTTGTACTGCTCGCCGCTGAAGACGTATGTGGCGCCCTGAGAGTTCTGGTCCATGCAGGAGCCGTTGGGGAAGTAGAACTGGACCGCTCCCGGGGTCACCTTCGCCGTCGCGCAGGGAGCGCTCGGGTCCCCTCCGACGGGCGAGACAACGCAGTAGTTCTCGTTGGCGACGTCACCACCGGTGTTAGGTGGGGCCGGGAGCTGGATCTTCATCGGGGCATTTTCCTGCGACAGCAGGCCGGCTGGAGGCGGGCAGTTGCTGAAGCACTGCGGCGCCGTTTCGTTGTCGGGTGGACGGCAGTGCACCACGCGGGTCGGCACAGTGCACAGCGCTCCTGGGGCTTGGATCAGCCTGTCGTTGATGTCGAGAATAGTGGCACCGGCTGGAGGTGCGGTCCCGGCTGAGGCGGCGCCGAGTGTCCACGCGGATCCGCTCGGGTAGGGACCAACGGCGATCCCATTGCTGAAGCCTGGGGCGTCGTACGTCCCGACGTAGCTGAAGTTGCTCTGAATCCCGTCGCAGCCGTTCTGGTTCAGGTAGACGTTGTAGCGCTGCGCGCCGGGGGCGTTCTTGGTGATGTTGACGCTGATGCCGAGGCTAGTGGGCGACCCTGAGCTTCCGACGACCGGGTTTGGCGTCAGCTGGCACGCCGATGGCGCGCTCTCGCGGCGGCAGCCGCTGCCGGTGGCGCAAAGGCTGCTCAGGCCCGCGGTGATGTTCGGGTCGAGGAAGCGGTCGTCGCGGACAGAGGTCACTTCGACGCCCCACCTGTTGTTGCGACTCTGGACATCGTTGACGCCCGTGTGGCAGCCGGCGGGAGTCTGCACACCACCCGGGTTCGAGATGTTCGTGCACGCCGGTCCGATGACGATTGTCTGGGCCGCCGAGTTCGTCACCGTGAAGTGTCCGGCGCAGTTCGTGAAGTTCATGTCCCAGAACTGGGGGTTGGCCGCCGAGCCCGTCCCTGGGGATGACGAGTCCTGCTCATCGGGTGCCTTCAGCTCGTTGGAGAGAAGGCTGCCGTTGGCGTCGGACTTGTAGTCAGACAGCCACGTGTACACGCCCGGGGTGAGGAAGGCGCAGCTGGCAGAGCCGCCACTCAGGTGGAAGCTGCCATATTGGCCGGCGTTCATCTCGGTATATGTGCCGCGGTTGTCCTGGTTGTAGCTCCGACCCACCGCGTAATAAGGCACCGATGGAGCCAGGTACCCGGGATCGGGGAGTGTGGGGGCTGGAACAACAGGGCCGCCCATGATGTCACCGGGGTTGCAGGTCGGCGTCGGCGGGTAAGGGATGAACCCGGGGGTGGAGTTGTAGCAGTAGTACTGCGCGACGTTGCAGTTGGAGCCCGCGGCCCCGTAGCAGTTGCCTGCCTCGTGCAGGTTGGAGTCGATGCAGGCGGTGCCGTTGGAGTAGGTGTCACCCAGGACCGTCAGCTGCGCCGAGCCGCTCAGCGTCAGGGCGCAGTTGCCGGTGCTGAGCGTCAGCAGGGCAGGTGTCTGCCGCTGGTTGCCCACGATCGCCGTCGCGGTGGCATTGATCGTGACGCTGATCGGGCCGCCGAAGATCTGCATGAACGCAAGCGGCAGCTGGTGGGTGGTCGAGAAAGCGAACTGGTAGCCGTTGAACTGCGTGTTGGTGGCGACGATCGTGAGGGTGTAACTCCCCGCGTACGTGACCGTCTCGGTGTCCTCCTGTAGGTTGCCGTTCGCCCCAGCATTGAATCTCGTGGAGAGGACGTCCGAGGTGGGAGCCGCGTACAGATGCAGGTTGCGGGCGTAGAGCAGCTTCGACTGCGGCAGGGTGCTTCCATACAGGTTGCCGTAGTTCTCGTACCAGTCGCCCGCGGCCAGCGCGGCGGAGTCGACAGCTGCCTGCTGGTCGCGGCGGTCGACGTAGGCGCGGCCCGAATCGATCGCGAGACCGAGCATCGCGAACAGCACCAGGATGAGCAAGCCGATCAAAACGATGGCCTGTCCTTCCTGCAGCTTGCGCTGCGGCGACTTAGTTCGAGTATTCAGCACGGTAGACCGCATACGCAGTGATGACGATTCTGCTGCCGACAACTTGCTGGATTAAGGGAGTAAGTGGCTGAAAGTTAAACCAGAGGGTCACTTTGATCGGCTCGTTGCCCACCGCGGGAGTGATCGCGTTGCAGCCCGGGCCGGGAGCCGGCAAGGTGCCGAGGCCGCCGCGCGGACCGTTCGGCGTCCCGTTTCCCGCTGGGCTGGGGTCGGTGATGAAGATCCAGCCAGTGTTCGGGGGCGGAACGATCGCGCCCGGCACGCCGCCGGTCGGGATCGGCCCGTTCGGACAGGGGTTGGCCAGCACTTCGGTCACCGCGTGCACCTGAACGGCGGTCGCCACGTCGGCGTCGGTCGGCCACTGATGGGTGGCGCCGTTGGGGTCGATGAAGTAGGACGCTCGCACTGCCACGCGAGCGCCCTCGTTGGCCGCCTGCTGCAGCGTGATGTAGAAGTAGAGGCCGCGGCCGAAGTCGATGATCCCGAATGTGATCAGAAGGATCACGGGGGCGATGAGCGCGAACTCGGTCAGGCCCTGGGACTTCTGGCTGCGGAACCATCGCTTGAGGGTTGCTTTCATGGCTTGCCCTGGATGGTGAAGTGCTGGTTGTAAGCGAGGTTGAGTCCATTGCCGAAAAGGCTCTGGATGAAAGGGGTGATGAGCGCAAAGTTCATCAGGAGGGAGACGTTGATGTCACCCAGCCTCCACGAGTTGTCGGTCGGATGGGCGGCCAGCGTTCCGAATTGCGGTCCGCCGCCTGGCGACGAGTAGCAGATATAGACGTTCACCTGCTGGGTGCTCGCCGGAAACGAGGCTGCAGCGTAAGGCTTGTTGTTGATCCCGTTGCCGTCTGTCGGTGCAAGGCAGGCGCCCGCAACGAGCGTGCCGGTGAGGCCGGCTCCGGAGAGCGCCGAGTTGACCGCCGACATGATGTCGGCGTCATCGAGATAGATATTGCTGCGGGTCGCCGTGTCGAACCAGGCTCCGTGGCGCGCGCCCTCGCGGGCGGCGCCCTGCAGGTTGACCGCGTAGTAGAACGCGCGGGACAGGTCGAGCAGGCCCATCATCAGCAGCAGAAGCACGATCGAGGAGATGGCAAACTCGACCAGCGACTGGCCTCGTTGACCGCCTTCGCGACGCGTATGAACGCCCGTTCGACCCACTTCGGCGGTCATATTGAACCTGATCGGACCCAAGGTTGCACCCATGTCTGCCGCGTTTAACGCGAATAACGCTGATTTCAGTCGCGCGAGAGCGAAGTAATTTAGGGTTAGCGGCGGGGCTGGGGGGCACCACGATGAAGAAAGAGCCCGGCAGCACCCACGAATCCAAGCGGTGGCAGGACATTCGCGCCCGCGCCATCGACGCGACGTTCGACGCCGACCGCCGGCGGGTCGGCGAGCGCGTGGCCGTTGTTTTCCGGTGGCTGTTCCTGGTCGTGCTCGGTGTCTTGAACAACGTGAACCCCCACACGGCCCCCGAAGCCAAGGTGACCATCGACGTGGTGCTTGCCGGATGGACGGCGATGAACGTGGTCGTCAACGTGCTCCTGGCGCGCGGATATCAGCCAGGCAAGCAGTTCAGCCTGTCGACGATGACGCTCGACATCCTTTTCGCGGCGACGCTTGTGTACCTGTCGGACGGCTTCGACAGCCCGTTCTTCCTGGCTCTCTTCCTGGCGGTGATCACAAATGCCGTGCGTTTCGGCGCGACCGCGAGCTTCCTCTCAGCCCTGGTCATCTCGACCATCTACCTCTTCATCGGTGGAAGCTTCACACCGGCCAACTTCACCGTCGATCCGAACGCGACGATCGGCAAGATGTTCCTTTTCCTCGTCGTGGCCCTGACCACTGGTTATATGACGCGCGAGCTGGAGCGGGAGCGGCGGGCCGCGGTCGAGCGCGCCGCCCAGGCGGACTCGATGCGAGAGCTGAGCATGAACCTCGTCAGCGACACCGACATCAAAGACGTGTTCAACGTCCTGATCGACCACGCGGTCAACATGACGACCGCCGAGCGCGGACGGCTGATCCTGTCCTCGCAGGAAGGCTTCACGGTGGTGGCGAGCGCCAACCGGCTCGGCAACACCACTCCCGCCCCAGAGGGCGAGACGATCGACGAGCACCAGCTGAGGCAGGCCGCCACCACCGGCGAGGCTGTCTTCGCCAGTGACCGGAAGGGCCTTGTCATACCGATCGCTTCCGGCGACGGAGTCACCGCCATCGCCTGCCTCAACCAGTCCAAGGGCATGTTCTCCAACCAGGACCTTTTCGCCGTCGCAGCCCTCTCCGGCAGCGCGACTGTGCCTCTCGCCAACGCGCTGCGCTACCAGCGCAGCCGCCAGGAGGCGACGACCGACGCGCTCACGGGCCTGGCCAACGCAGGCGAGTTCCACCGCCGCCTGGAGAGTGCGTTTGCGCGCCCCGACCGGCGTGAAACCCCGCTCTCGCTGCTCCTCGTCGACTTCGACCACTTCAAGTCCGTGAACGACGAGCTCGGCCACCAGCACGGCGACCTCGTGCTTCAGATGGGCGCTCGGATCGTGCGCGACGCCGCCCGCGCGCAGGACCTGGTCGCGCGTTACGGCGGCGATGAGCTGGCGGTGTTGGTTGCCGACACCAACGGCACCGGCGCCCAGCGCCTCGCCTATCGCATCGTGGACGCGGTGCACGCCGCCGCGGTGTCGACCACCCCCGGCCAGCACCTCAGCTTCAGCGTCGGGGTCGCGTCCTACCCCGACGACGCCTTCACGGCGAGCGAGCTGATCGAGGCTGCCGACCAGGCCCTCTACCTGGCCAAACGCGAGGGCAAGGATCGGGCGTGCACCTTCCCGCAGCTGGTCACCGAGCTGGAGCTTGCCGACGGCAACCTCGAGGCGATGCTCGAGGCGGCAGGCCCGCAGGTGATGGTGGCGGTGGCCCATGCGGTGGATCATCGGAACCCCATGGCGCAAGGCCACTCGAGCCGCGTGGTCGCGATCGTCGACGCGATCGGCCGGCGATTGAGCATGCCGTCCAGCCGGCTGGAGGAGCTCCGGATGGCCGCGTTCCTCCACGACGTCGGTCACATGACGCTTCCCGCCGAGGGCCAGACCCTCGAAGCGGCCGGTCACGCGGAGGCCGGGGAAAAGATCGTCGCCGGCGCCAAGTTCCCGCCCGAGGTGGTGGCCGCGGTGCGTCATCACCACGAGCGCTGGGATGGTGGCGACATGGCCGACGCTTTGACGGGCGAAAGCATTCCGCTGATGGCTCGCATCCTTTCGGTGGCGGAGAGATTCGAGGCGCAGACGGCGGGACGCGGTTGCCCGCGCTTGACTCAAGAGGAGGCTCTGGCGCAGGTCGTTCTGGGTTCAGGTTCCGAGTTCGACCCTACAGTCGTCGGCGCGCTAGGCCGGGCCGTCAGCGATAAGGGCCTCGAGCTGGACCTCCCCTCCCTGGCGCTTCCGGCGACGGCGGCGGCCACGGCCTGACTCCAGCTTTCGTCTCAGTCGCGCGCGGCGATGCTCCAGGTCGGGCGCTTGATCCGGCATGCGCCGCAATGCCGCCTCGACCACGCTCAGGGCTTGCGACGCGTCGCGCCGGCGCCATTCCAGGAGTCGTGCGCGCGCGATGGAAAGGCGGATGTCCTCCGTGACGCTCGACTCGAGCCAGCCGAGCAGGCTGTCGGCGGCCGCGATCGATCCTCGGCGCACCAGGCGTTTGGAAAGCAGAAGGCCTGCCGTCGCGGAGGCGTCCCCTTTCGCGAAGGACGTCGCATTGCGCAGCGCGCGCCAGCCGTCCGCCCGAGCGCCGCGCCGAAATCGGTGGCGTCCCAGGGCAAGCCAGTCGGCCGCGTCCATCCCCGCCTCCGCGCCGTTCAGGCGGAGCAGCAGTCGTGAGTGGAGGTGTACCAGGCTGATCACGTCGAGGCGGTTGTGCTCGAGGGCAGCCTCCAGGAAATCACGCGAGCCCGCGCGCAGGTAGTCGAAGTACGCGTCCGGCACGAGGGCGCTGGGCATCGGATCCTCGCGTTCATAGCCCAGGACTCGCTCCTCGACCATCCTCAGGCTGCAGCTTTCGAGACGGTGGCGATACAGCGCGCGCACCAGCGTGAGCAGGTCGATGTGAGCCGCTTCGCTGAGCTCGCCTGGCATGCGCGCCATGACCCATCGCGTGCGTAGGACAGGCAGGTCGAACGAGGCTCCGTTGAAGGTGGCGATCGCATCTGCGGGCTCGAGCTCCTCGCGCAGCGCGTGCAGGAAGGCTGCTTCCATCCCCGGTTGCGGCAGGAACACCTGGGCTACGCGCAGGCCGCAGTCGATCGGCCGTGCGACCGCAGCTGCGAACACATACGTACCCGAGCCACCGCTGAGGCCGGTGGTCTCGGTGTCCAGGTAGGCGACGTTGCCGGGGTTAGGTGCCAGCGAAGGCAGAGGGATCACGTCCTGCCGGAGCATCGCCGTGCCGAATCGAGTCGGGATCTCCTCGAATCCACGCGGAAGCTCGTGGTGGAGCTGAGGCCGCGGTCTGGGTGGCGCGCCTAGACGGGTAAGGCGGTCGCGGAGAGTAAACGCAGACATGCGCTCTTGGCTCCTTCCACGAGATGCAGCGGGCCGACACACGACGGACAGCCGGCCAGGCATGGACAGTCGCGGACCAACGTCGATGCGTCGTCGAGAAGCGCAACGTGCAGCTCGTACATGCGCGAGGAGAAGCCCACCCCGCCCGGATACACCTCGTAGACGGTCACAGTTGGCAGCCGCGTCGTGACCGAGCGGACCTCCGCGACCGAACCGAGGTCGCGCGGGTCGCACATCAAGCGAAGGCTCGCGACGTGGCGCAGCGCGTGCGCCATTCCCTGCAGCCCGGCTTCCAACGTTTCCCTGCCGAGAGATCGCCACAGGCCTTCGTCGACTGTGATCCAGTAGCCGGTCGTGTGAAGCGTCTGCTCCGGAAGATGGATCGGGCCGGACCCGATGTTCTCGTGGGTGTGGAACTTGATCTTCTTGAACATGCTCGCGAGGCTGGTGACTTTCAGCTCGCCGTGACTGCGCGATACCTCCTCGCCATCTGGTCCGTCAAACGTCTCCAGAACTTGCACGGTGACCGACGCGAGCGCGTCGGTGTAGTAGTCGACCTCGACCGGGCGCACGTAGGCCTTCTTCTCGTCCCAGTCCAGGCGGTCGACATGAAACTGAGCGCCTTCGTGCAGGTACACCGCCTCTTCGTGGAGCAGCACGGGCGCTGTGAACTGGTCCATCTCGCCGATGACCTGGGGTCGCGGATGCGACGTGTCGATGATCACCACGTTGTCCGCCAGGATTCGGCGCAGGTGCACCTCTTCCGCCGGGAACGCCTGACGGCTCCAGAACCAGCGCCCCGCGGAACGCGTGGCGGAGCCGTCCTCTTCAAATACCTGCAGCAGCTCGCTGATGTCGGCCCGGCCCAGCCGCTCCTGGTCCTCGAACGGCAGCTCGAACAGTCCCGCCTGCAGATGGCCCGCAAGCAGCAACAGGTTGTCGGGGTCGATCAGCCCTTCCTCCGGGTTGGCGCTGAGGAAATACTCGGGATGGCGGACGATGAACTGGTCGAGCGGAGAGCTCGACGCTACGAAAACTCCGACCGAGCCGGAACGACGACCGGCGCGACCCAGCTGCTGCCACGTCGAGGCGATCGTTCCGGGGTAGCCGACGAGGACCGCGGTTTGCAGGCTGCCGATGTCGATGCCGAGCTCGAGGGCGTTTGTGCTCACAACGCCGGTGATCTCGCCATTCCGCAGGCCCGCCTCGATCTCGCGTCGATGCAGCGGCAGGTAGCCGGCGCGATAGCCACGCACCCGCCGGTTGGCGTCGAGGCGCGGTGCCAGATCCTGCCTCAGGTAGCTGAGCATCACCTCGACCTGGAGGCGGCTCCGGCAGAAGACGATGGTCTGCACGCCCGTGCGGATCCATGGCGCCGCAATGCGCCGCGCTTCGAGCATCGAGCTGCGGCGGATGCCCATCTCGCGATTGACCAGCGGCGGGTTGTAGAAGATGAGCCGCCGCTCCCCGCGCGGTGCGCCGCTGCGC
>DASQAU010000144.1:0-5785 GCA_035635595.1 Candidatus Eiseniibacteriota bacterium | reverse complement strand
TGCCGCGGAAATAAAAAACTGCCGAACCATGTTCGGCAGCACCCAAGCTTACCAGACCGTATCGCGGGCACATGCGAGATTGCCGGGATTGCGCGACCCGAATGGGGCCGTTTAAGCCGCTGAGCTGTGCTCCTGCATGCGTAGCTGGCGGGCGGCTTCTCGTCCGCGACGCGCCGCTTCCTTGCTCGCCAGGTGCCTGACCCGCAGGTGGCCAGGGTTGACCATCAGACGGCCCCGGTTGACCAGCACCTTGGGCTCGCCCGGGGCAGGTTCGACTACGGCCGTTCGCTCCAGCACGGCGGTCACCCAGACCCGGCGCCCGTCCACCTCGGCTTCGAAGTCAGGGAGTATCTCATCGTCTTCGTCCATCGAGACGCTGTCCAGGCGCACCAGCTCAGTGGCGCTCTTGGACGGGCTTTCGATGGTCTTTCGGTTTGAAGCCATGTTCATATGCCAGATACCCGATCACGAGCAAGATCAAACCCAGCACGATCCAGGGAACGAGATGGGCTGGAAAAAGCTGAAAAAGGTCTCGAACTCGAGGTCCGAGCCGCCGCCCCAGCTCGAGGAAGATGGCCGCCCAGATCGAGGCAGATACAAGAACGCACGGTATGAAAACCCTGTAAGGGATGCCAAGTATTCCGGACAAAGCTGAAAGGACGATCCGCATGCCGGGAATGTGGCGGCCGAGGATGATCGCCCAGGGTCCCCACCGCCTGAAGATTCCTTCAGCCCGAAGGAGCCGGTCGTCCGTAACGCCGATATACCGGCCGAATCGCTGGACAAACGGCCGGCCGTAGCGGCGGGTGATGGTCAGGTTGCAGGCACTGCCCAGGACCGCACCGCCGACCACCGCAAGGTAGGCCATCGGGTATGGGATCGCGCCCGTCGTCGTCAGGTAGCCGCCGTAGGCGATGGCGACGTCGCCGGGCGCCGGCAGCGGCACGCCCAGCTCCTCCAGGAAGATGACGAAGAACAGGCCGCCGGTTTGGTGATCCATGACGAACTCACGGACGGCCTGCGTAAGCGGCCGCAGCCAGGTTGGTTCACGCAGGAGATCGGGAATCCAGTCGGGAACCTTGTCCGCGAGAAGCGGGGCTAGCGCCAGCATGGACGGCCCCTTCCGCTTTCAGCCTGCCGGCGTTGGGAGGACCTTCGCGGCGGAATCCCACGACACCGGTGCACCGAACACACGCGCGAAATGCTCCGCATACGCGAGCGCCGCCGCCTCCGTGTCGACCTTCGTTTTGGTGATTGCTTCGACCGAGGTCGGGCGCTTCTCCGCATGTCCACACGGGATGATGCCGTCGAAGTAGGCGAGGTCGGTGGTCACGTTGAGGGCAAAACCATGACTCACGATCGAGCGGTTCAGCTTGATGCCGATGGCCGCCAGCTTTTCACCCGCTGACCAGACGCCGGTGAGTCCTGGCTCGCCTGGTTGCGAATCGATGTCCAGGTCGTGCAGGTAGTCGATCAGCGACAGCTCGAGCTTCTCCAGGTATTGAGGAATCGTGAGCGAGAAGTGTTCCAGGTTCAGGATCGGGTAACCCACCAGCTGGCCCGGCCCGTGATAGGTCGCTTCGCCGCCGCGGTCCGACCAGATGACGTCCACCTCGCGACGAGCACGCTCCAACTCGTCCCACAGCAGGTGTTCGGGGCGCGCTGCCTTGCCCATGGTGAAGACGTGTGGGTGTTCCAGCAGGAGCAGCGTGTCGGGCGCGTCGCCGTCATGCAGAGCCGAGACGAGCTCCGCTTGAAGGTCCCAGGCCTCCCGGTAGGGAGTCCTACCCAGCCAGAAGGCTCTTACGCGCCGGGACTTGTTCATCGGCATGGTATGAGGAGCGGACCAGGGGACCCGACTCGACGTGCCCGAATCCCATCGCGAGCGCCTGCTCCTTCATGTGCGCGAACTCTTCAGGCCGGTAGTAGCGGACGACCTCTGCATGCTGCTTCGACGGCCGCAGGTACTGGCCGACGGTGAGCACGTCGATGTTGTGCGCGCGCATGTTGCGAAAGACTTCGAGCAGCTCTTCCTCCGTTTCGCCGAGACCCACCATCAAGCCAGACTTCGTCACCATGTGCGGCGCTGCAGATTTCACATGGCGCAGCAGAGCGAGGCTGTTCGCGTAAACAGCCTTGGGCCTGATGCGCGTATAGAGTCGCGGCACCGTCTCGGTGTTGTGGTTGAAGATGTCGGGGCCGGCCTCGACCACGGTGCTCACAGCATCCAGGTCGCCCTGGAAGTCCGGCGTCAAGACTTCAATCGTCGTTTCCGGGCTGCGGCGGCGGATCGCCCGAATGGTCCGCGCGAAGATGCCCGCCCCGCCGTCCCTCAGATCGTCGCGATCGACCGAGGTGATCACCGCATGCTTCAACCCGAGCTCGGCAACCGACTCCGCGACGCGCAGCGGTTCGCCGAGGTCGAGCTCGCTGGGCCGGCCCGAGGTCACAGCGCAGAACCGGCAGGCCCGGGTGCAGACGTCGCCCAGGATCATGAACGTGGCGGTCCGGCGGTTCCAGCAGTCGAAGATGTTCGGGCACCGGGCCTCCTCGCACACCGTGTGCAGCCGGCCCGAGCGCACCATCTGCTTCAATTCCTTGAAATTCTCGCCCTCGCTGACGCGCACTCGGATCCACGATGGAATCGCCGATGGGGTGAGGGGCTGCGGGCTGCTCACAGGCGGATGCTACCGGGCGTCCACTCTTCCAGTCGCTTCTTCATCGTCCCGAGAAACTGGCCGGCCATCATCCCGTCGATGATCCGGTGGTCGAAGCTCAAGCACATGTTCATCATCTGGCGGACAGCGATCGCGTCGTTGATGACGACCGGCCGCTTCACGATCGACTCGGTCGTGAGGATCGCCGCCTGCGGCTGGTTGATGATCGGCTGGCTTGCGACAGACCCGGTTGCGCCGGTGTTGTTGAGCGTGAACGTGCCGGCCTGAACGTCCTCTGGCTTGAGCTGCTTGTTGCGCGCTCGTTCGATCAGGTCATTCAGGGTTTTGACGAGGTCGGTGAACCCCCGCTGGTCGGCGTCTTTCAGCACCGGCACGATGAGGCCGTCGGGGATCGAGACCGCGATGCCGAGGTTGATGTAGCGCTTGAGGATCACGCCGTCCGCGGCCCAGGTTGAGTTGAGCCACGGGTACTGCTTGAGCACCTCGCACAGGATCTGCACCACAAACGGCAGGTACGTCAGCGCCACTCCGTGCCGCTTCTTGAAGTTCTCCTTCTCCGCCTCGCGATACCGGACGAGGTTGGTGACGTCGACCTCTTGCAGGGTCCATGCATGGGGCGAGGTGGCGAGGCTGCGCACCATATGCTCGGCGATCGAGCGCCTCATGACGCTCAGCTTCACGAGCTCCTCGCGCGTGCCGTCGACGCGAGTGGGGGCCGGCGCAGTCGGCGCACGCGTGGCGGCGGGCGCCGCGGCCCGAGCCTGACCCCCGCCCACAGCCGCCAGGACGTCGTCACGTGTCACGCGGCCGCCCATGCCGGATCCGCGCAAGGAGGCGGCGTCGATCCGGTGCTCCGCGGCCAACTTGCGTACCGCGGGGGACAGGCGAGCCCGTTCTCCGCCGCCGTTCTCGGCCGGCGCTGAAACGGCATCCGTGCCTGGCGCCCGGCTGCCGGCGGGCTCAGGAGGAACCTCGGTGCGCGCCACCTCAGCCTCGCGGGTGGGCTTGGCTGGCGCCTGCGGGGCCGCGCTGGCCGCATCCTTGACTTCGATCTGGGCAAGGACCGCTCCAACACTTACCGTCTCGCCTTCGGTGACGGCGATCTTGACCAGCTTGCCTTCGAAAGGAGAGGGGATCTCGGCATTGACCTTGTCCGTGACGATCTCGACCAGCGGCTCGTCGCGTTTCACCAGGTCGCCCTCGTGCTTGAGCCATTTGTCGACGGTGCCCTCGGTGACCGATTCACCGAGCTGCGGCATCTTGATCTGGGCCAGGCCCATGCTCAATCGAGTTTAACCGAGCCTACCTGATGCCGATGCCAGGCGGTCCTCGTCTACCTCGGGTCGAAGCGGTACACCGAGCCACGCAGGTCTACCAGGTAGAGTTCGGCAGCCTCGTCTTCGCCGAATGACGAAATGAACAGGTCAGTGTCCAGGATCAGCGTCGCATGCCATTGGCCGCCGAGCAGCACCAGCGACCAGAGCCTCCCCGAGCAGTAGTCGCCGTACAAGTAGAACCCTTGCAATGAAGGGACCCTGGTGCCCCGGTAGACATAGCCGCCGGTGACGGAGCAGTTGCCGCCTGCGTGGGAGTACTCGGCGGTCGGCCCGATGTCACCAACCAGCGACCCACCGCGATATCGGTGCGAACCTTCCAAGACAGGCCAGCCGTAGTTCACGCCGCCTGCGCTGGGCGCGAGCTCTATGTCGATCTCCTCCCAGGCGTTCTGGCCCACGTCGCCGATGTACATGTCGCCTGTGGCGCGGTCGAAGCTGAATCGCCATGGGTTGCGAAGCCCATACGCCCAGATCTCGGGCCTCGTGCCGGAACCCAGGCTCGGGTTGTCGCCCGGCACGGTGTAGGGCCCTGTCCGGTCCACCCGGATGCGCAACATCTTGCCGAGCAGCGTGGTGAGGCTCTGTCCGTTGCCCTGTGGGGCGTGGCCCGTCCCGACGTCTCCACCGCCGCCGCCATCGCCCATCCCGATATAGAGCATCCCGTCGGGCCCGAACATGGCGAGGCCCCCGTTGTGATTGGGCTGGGGCTGATCGATGGTCAGCAATGTCTGAGCCGTGGACGGATTGGCGACGTCGGCTTCCGGCGAAGTGACCCGGTATCGGGCGATGACGGTGTCGCCCACGTCAGCTGCATTCGAGGAGGCGCGCGTGTAGTTGACGACGAAGACGCCGTTGGACGCGAAATTCGGATGAAAAGCAACGCTCAACAATCCGCGCTCGCCGCCGGACACGACCAGTGACTGAATGTCCAGAAAGGGCGTGCTCAAAAGCCGGCCGCTCTTCAAAACCCGAATGCGGCCGACCTGTTCAACAATGAAGAGGCGATCCGACCCACCCGGCGCGTAGGTTGCGTACACGGGGCTCTGGAGGCCGGCGGCGACCATTGTCAGCTTGAAAGAGTCGCGCTCAGGGCTGGTCGTGGTGGGCGCGGTAGGCGAGGGCGTGGGTGAAGGCGACGGAGAGAGGACGGGCCTCGGAGAGCTTGACTTGGTCGGAGTCGCCCTGGCTGTGCTGTTCTGGCCGACACAGCCGGTCGCCAGGATGAATAAAGCCAGCAAGACAGTAGAGAGGCGCACCCGCAAAGGTTGAAAGAATAGCGTCGGCGCCTGTCGCTTTTGAATTTCGGCGGCGTGCACGGGGGGACATTGGAATCTCCAAGGGCGGAATGAATCTGCGTTAAGTGGTTGTAAAGCGGTGGGGCCGAGTTTTATGCTGGCGCTCCCCCTTCCTTCCGACCCTCGGCCACCACTCTGGTCGAGGGTCAAATTTTGTTAAGCCGTGGCGCCCTATGCCGCGCATACTGCTGCCGGGGAACTGGGGTTCAGGAAACAGGGCTGGTCTCGTTGGGGTAGGGGAGCACTGGTCACTGGGTCCGCCACGCTCCGCTTCCTCCCAACGCGCTGACCCTCGGCACCGTAAGCCGGGGGTCAGGCTTTCCTCGCTGAGGATTCGCATAGCGTGGGTAGAACGGCCCATCGACAACCGCGCTGGTTGGGCTTAGCCTGTCTGGGGGCGGGCGTCGGGGCCGAGATCCTTTGGCCCGTGAGGGCCACCGGACCTGGGAAGGGGGCGTCCGTTCCTCCAGACGCG
>DASQAU010000143.1:0-2383 GCA_035635595.1 Candidatus Eiseniibacteriota bacterium | reverse complement strand
GGATCCTGCGTGATCTCCATCGTGTCGTAGACGGCCCCGGCCGGGACGCCGGCGTCGCCCAAGACCTGCATGACCTCGGCCTTGGTGCGGCTCTGAGTGAACTCACCCAGGATCCGGTCCACCTCGTCGTGGTTGGCCCAGCGCTTCTCCGGCGAGTTGAAGCGCTCGTCGCCGATGAGCTCCGCCCGGCCGATGGCCTTCAGCAACCGGTCCCAGTGCCGGTTGCCCGCGCGGGTCGTATAGATGAAGCAGTAGTCGTTGAGGCCTCCGCCCTTGCACTTGTAGAGGCCGCTCGGAGCCGTCGTGCCGAGCGCGCTGCGGTTGCCGGAGCGCACCGCCGCCTTGCCACTGGCGGCCTGGCGCGCGAAGGCGATGCGGCTGAAGTTGATCACGGCATCCTGCATGGCCACTTTGATGTGCTGGCCCCGGCCGGTCCGCTCGCGCTGGTGTAGCGCGGCCAGGATGCCGATGGCGCAGTGGAGCCCGGTACCCGTGTCGCCGATGGTCGGTCCGGGCTTGAGGGGCTCGGTCTCCGTCGTCCCCGTCAAGCTCAGGGCTCCGCCCACCGACTGGGCGATCATGTCGAAGCTCACGTAGTTCTCGTAGGGGCCGTCGCCAAACCCCTTGACCTGCGCGTAGATGAGACGGGGATTGATCTGCCGAACGACGTCGTAGCCGAAGCCCAGCCGCTCGATGGCGCCCGGGGCGAAGTTCTCGATCATGACGTCGGCCTTCTTCAACATCTCCGTGAAGATCTCGCGGCCGCGCGGGGTGCTGAGGTTCAGGGTGACGCTGCGCTTGTTGGCGTTGAGCAGCATGAAGTAGTGCGAATCCACCCCCGGCTTGTCCGTGGACGCGCCGCGCCCCTGGTCGCCGCCCTTGGGGTTCTCGACCTTGATGACGTTGGCGCCCAGCCACGCGAGCGCCTCGGTGCACGAGGTCCCGGCCTCGAACTGGGTGAGATCCAGGACCTTCACGTCCTCTAGCGCAGTCTTCTGTGGCATGGTCTTTTCTCCCTCACGCTGGCGCCCGGCGGATCGGGGCCGCCATCGGCGCTCCGCACCAGGTTCGTTACGCGACGCCGATCGTATCACGATCGAACTGTTGCTTCCTGGGTGATGACGCAGCGCGACCGGGGATCCGGTCGCGCGGACTCCTCTCCTAAGGGCTCATTGACGAGCCCCGAACCCCGGGCTACTGTCGCTTCTCGTGAATAGGCCGTGGCAGCCTGACCACGAATTCGAGAGGCGGGTCGCGTCCCGCCTTCTCGATGTTCTGATTCGTGCCGGCTTCATCGCTGTCTTGGCAGTGCTTTGTTACGCCATCTTTGCGCCGTTCCTGACGCTGATGGTCTGGGCGCTCATCCTGGCAGTCACGCTCTATCCGTTGCATCGATCGGTCGCACGCAAGATTGGCGGAAGACAGGGCCTCGCCGCGACCATCGTGGTAATCAGTGGGGGCCTACTCATCGGGACACCCGCTGCGTTATTGATGAATTCGTTCGGAAGCTCCATTTACGATCTTGTCGGCGCCGTGCAGCACAACACGCTGGCCATACCCGCACCGCCAGAAGGTATTGAAGAATGGCCGATCGTCGGCAAGAGGCTCAACGACGTCTGGTCCAAGGCACATACCGATTTGCCCGGCCTGGTCGAGAGCCTGCAGCCGAAGATCGGCGAGCTAGCCAGGAAAGCGCTGTCCATCGTCGCGAGCATTGGCGTCGGAATGCTGCAGTTCATGGCGTCATTCATCGTAGCCGGCATCTTGATGGCGTACGGCGAAGCGGGTACGCGCGGTAGTCGAGCGATTTTCGAGCGCATCGCCGGCAGCGAACGAGGCGAGCCCTTTGCCAAGCTTTCCACTGCAACCATCCGTGCCGTGGCTCAGGGAATCATCGGCATCGCTTTCGTTCAGGCGATCCTCGTCGGCCTTGCCCTCCTTGTCGCCCACGTACCATGGGCAGGTGTCCTGGCGGTTATCACTCTCGTTTTGAGCGTTGCTCAAGTGCCGGCGCTGATCGTCATCCTGCCGGCGATCGGGTACATCTGGTCGAGCGGAAACTACAACAACGGCGCGGCCATCGCGTACACGATCCTCTTGTTGCTATCGGGGATGGCCGACAATGTCTTGAAGCCGCTGATGCTGGGTCGCGGCGTCGATGCACCGATGCCGGTCATCCTGCTCGGGGCCCTGGGCGGCATGGCGACCGGCGGAATCCTGGGAATGTTCGTGGGCGCCACGCTCCTGGCGCTCGGCTATCAGATCTTCATGAGCTGGGTCGCAACCAATCCAGATTCGAGTGCGGCTGCGCCCAAGACCTGAAACAGTCCTTCGCTCGCTAACGGCTGGGCCAGAGCTTTGCCGTCAGGATGCTGTTATCGGA
>DASQAU010000142.1:0-3328 GCA_035635595.1 Candidatus Eiseniibacteriota bacterium | reverse complement strand
GCTCATTCTCCCATTGATCGGATTTATTCAACTGGTCACTCCATGCAACGCGTGGAGAATGTAGGAGCAAAGTCGCGGCCGGGCTAAGCCCGGCCGCCCCTGCGGCGCTTGCACGACTGGGGCTAGACCAGGCCGAGCTTCTTCAACAGGTAGGGTCCGGGTCCGAGGAAGCCGCACGTGCACGCGATGTGCGCGATCGAGATTCCGAGCAGCGAAGGGGGCCCGGGCAGAAGCCAGAAAGCCAGGCCGAGCGGCACGCCGAGGAGCGCCGTGGCGAATGTGTCCGGCCACGTCCAGCGGCCCAGCCTGTGATACAGGACGTAGACCGTGGTCGCGATGGCAAAGCCGGCGAACGGTCCCCACAACACGCCAAGCCCGCCTTGAGCGAAGCCTCGGAAGAAGGCTTCCTCGATCGGCCCGTTGACGGCGTAATAGCCCGCCTGGAACCACGCGTCGCGAGCATTGGCCGGGACGCTCAGCGCGCCCCGTCGCCGCGTCAGCCAGAGCTGGACGAGCATCGCCGCCACGAACAACAACGGGGCCGCCACGGCGGCGAAGGCCAGCTGCACGCTGGGCCGTCCTGCGCCCAGCCCAAACCAGCCAGGTCGCGACGCGACCTGGTAGGCGATGGCGCAGGCCGCTGCGAAAGGGCCGATGCGCAGGAGCAGGTCGGGGCGCATCCACGCCCAGCTCTGGGGAATATCCGTCCTGATCAGACGCGTTGAAGCTGGCACGGTGTTGGGAGATCCGGAGATCATTGATCTGGAAGTCTTTTACGACTATTCATGTCCGTTCGTTTACCGCGCATCGGTGCTGCTCGAGAATGCCGGGCGGTCTCGCAAGCTCAGCGTCACGTGGAGCTATTTCTCCCTGACCCAGGTGAACTCCCGAGATGATGGCTGGACGATATGGGGCGCGCCCGCATCCGAGCGGGTCCAGGGTCGCCTGGCCTTCATGGCCGCCGAGGCGGCCCGCCGCCAGGGCCGCTTTGCGGAATTCCACATGCCGCTGCTCGAGGCCAGGCATCGCGACCGGCTTGAGATCGACCGGCCGGAGGTCGTGGAACGTGTGGCGGTCGACTCCGGTCTGGACCTGGAGAGGTTTCGCAAAGACCTCGCCGATCCTGACATCCTCACCACCCTCGAGCGTGACCATCTGAGGGCAAGGCGCGAGCACGGGGTCTTCGGGACGCCAACCTTCGTGTTCCCGGACGGGTCCGCGGCCTACGTGCGCCTGGCGGAGGCGCCGGAGGCGTCCGACGCGATCCGCGTGCTCGAGCGGGTGATCTCAGTCGCAGCCTTCGAACCTTCGATCCTCGAGATCAAGCGACCGAGGAAGCCCACCCCGGATTAAGCTTGCGTCGGGTGCTATGACCCCATCGCGAGTTCTTGGTATACCGGTGTAAATAATGTCGGCTGTCCGCGAAGAAGAGGACCACGTGGTTGCTCCCTCCGCCAGAGACTCCTGGCGCAACTGGCTCATGACCGGCATCCGGCAGAGGCCGATCTACCGGCGCCGGGTTCGCGGCGCCCACAAAGGCCTCAAGCAGATGCTCGTCGAGGGCACGACCGACGGCAGCGATGAGGGTCGCCGCTGGAAGAGATTTTCAAGCGCTATGGTTCGCCAGGCTGTCGATGAGGCCGTGAGCTCACTGCCACCCCGGCAAAAGCAGCTGATCAAGCTGGCCTACTTCAGCGACCTGACCAACCGCGAGATCGCCCAGGGACTGGGGATCACCGTGGGGAGTGTCGAGCGCGGCCTGAGGGAGGCGATCGCCAGGGTGAGCGAGTACGTGGAGCGTGGGAGAGGCGCCGGCCGCAGAGCGATCTATGCGGTCGGGCTGTTCCTCGGCGGCCGGTGGCTCAGCGACGCCGTCCAGCAGACGTCGGGACCAAGCACCGGACAGCTGGTCAAGGCGGGCGCTCTCATCGTGGCCGCCGCGACGGCGGGAACGGTGCTCGTCGCACAGCCGGCGGCTCCACCCCCGCCGGTGCATGTCGAGAGCCTGAGCATCCCCGCCATCACCATCACCTCAGCACAGTCTTATGAAATCCTGCCGCAAAGCGCTGTGCAGCTGCCTCACGCGACGAAGGCTATCGTTGATATCGCGAAAGCCAAGGCCCTAGGCGCCGGCGGCGTGGAGGTGGCGCTGCCGCCGGTGACGCTGCCGCCCATCAAGCTGCCAAACCATCTGGACTATGCGCCGCCGCCGTCGCTGCCGCAGCTGTCGATCGGTCACGGGCTGTTGGGCGCGTAGATCACCACGCCGTCGATCGTCGCCACCTCGTGGTAGCGGCTCGCGACCAGGTCGGCCAGGACCGGGTAGTTGCTCATCGGGTATGACGAAAAGTCGCTCCATCCGGCAGCCGCGGTGTCGACGATGAGTGCGGGCGGGTGAGCTTCGAGGTCCGAGCGGAGCGCGGGCCACACGTCAGGGGTCGTGTCCCAGTTATCAGGAGGGAGTCCTGAGCCGCGGGCGAACCCTCGCAGGAAACCGGGAAAACGGCTCGCCATGAGCCGGTCTGATTCGACGTACAGCGCCGGCCAGTTTCCCCACACGAAAACGCGCTGGCCGGGCGTCGTGTGGTCGTGGATGTATGCGGCGACAGACTGGTGCTGCGGAACGGTAGGGATGCTGAAGTCGTAGGTCAACGGGTCCGCGGTGAGGTCGAACGCCCACCAGCCCGCCGCAGGCAGGGCGATGCCCAGCGCCGCGACGGACACCACCCACCTGCGAAGTGAGAAGCGTTCGAAAAACAGTGCCGCGGCCAGCGCAAGCGGCCCCATGGCCTGGATGAAGTAGTGCCATGAAAGGTGGCCGGCCACGATTGACCCGACCATGGCGACCACCAGCCACGCCACAACGAGTCTGTCCTTCACCTGCAGGCGCCGCCATCGCGTGGCGATGGCGATCGCGGAGATCCACAACACGGCCATGTCCACGACGAACGGCACGATGCTGTCCTTGGCGCGCTCCCACACGTAACTGGGTATCCATGTGGTCGCGGCGTAGCCGTACAGGCTGCCCACCGTCCAGCGCCAGAAACCGGCGAGCGAACCCGTCATCAAAAGCGTGAAAGCCCCTGCTGCGAGCCCGGCCGCAGCTCCACCGGCAAATCGAGCGGTCGCCCTCCAACGGAATTCAGCAGGCTCGAGCCAGAAAATCGCGAACGCGGCAAGAATCACATTGACCGCGGCCACCTGCCGGAACGCGCCGGCCGCGACCAGGAGCAATCCCGACCACAACCATCGCCGCCGCAGCATCAAAAGGACGGAGGCCGTCAGCGGCAGCATCATGAAGAGCTCGGTGTTGGCGGCGAGCAGACGC
>DASQAU010000141.1:0-2201 GCA_035635595.1 Candidatus Eiseniibacteriota bacterium | reverse complement strand
TCGGTGCAGGTGTACAACCACTACAAGCGAATCTCCGCTTCGAAGTCAGTCGGCGACGTCGAGCTCACCAAGTCGAACGTGCTGCTCGTCGGACCGACCGGCTGCGGAAAGACCTACCTCGCTCAGACGCTGGCGAAGATCCTTGACGTTCCGTTCGCGATTGCGGACGCGACAAGCCTCACCGAGGCCGGCTATGTGGGCGAGGACGTGGAGAACATCCTGCTCCGCCTCATCCAGGCTGCCGACTTCGACATCAGCCGGGCCGAGCGAGGAATCATCTACATCGACGAGATCGACAAGATCGCACGCAAGTCGGACAACCCTTCGATCACTCGCGATGTGAGCGGCGAAGGCGTTCAGCAGGCGCTGCTCAAGATCCTCGAGGGCACGGTCGCCAACGTTCCGCCGCAGGGCGGGCGCAAGCACCCACACCAGGATTTCATCCAGATCAACACCACCAACATCCTGTTCATCTGCGGGGGGGCGTTCGACGGGCTGGAGAAGGTCGTCGAGCAGCGGATCGGCCGGCGGGCCATCGGGTTCGGGGCGCCGCACAACAAGATCGAGCGCAAGGCGGTGTCGGAGACGCTCAAACAGCTGCAGCCCCAGGACCTTTTGAAGTACGGGTTCATCCCCGAGTTCATCGGCCGCCTGCCGATCATCGTGACCCTGCACCACCTGGACCAGCAGGACATCGTGCGCATCCTCACCGAGCCGAAGAACGCGCTCGTCAAGCAATACCAGAAGTTCTTCTCGCTCGACAACGTCGAGCTCGTGTTCCAGAAGGGAAGCCTCGATGCGATCGCGGAGCTCGCGCTCCTTCGAGGGACTGGTGCGCGCGCTTTGAAGTCGATCATCGAAGAGGCCTTGCTCAATTCGATGTTCGAGATCCCATCGCGTCCCGACATCAAGCGCTGCCTGATCTCAGAACGCTCGATCCGCGAGGCGCTCGAGCCCGAGTTCGAGCTCGGCGAGGAAGGCGAGAGCCCGGCGAGACTGGTCGGGGAGTCGGCCTAGCCTCGAACCCGCATCGGACGGTCGGATGCGGGTTTCGTCGCCGCCTCATATCCGCATCGCACAGTCTTATGCGGGTATCGGAATAATTAGCCCGTGGACCTGCGGGGGAAGACCGTTCTGCTCACCGGTGCGTCGACTGGCCTTGGGCCGTACATCGCGCGACGGTTGCACAAAGCAGGCGCGAACTTCGTCCTCTCCGCGCGCAACGAAGAAGCCCTCAATCGACTGGCCGACGAGCTTGGCAACGCGCGCGTCATCGTCGCCGACCTTTCACGACTGGGTGAGCCGGAGCGCCTGGCGAGGGAGGCCGGGGATGTGGATGTGCTGGTCTCGAATGCCGGAGTGCCGGCGAGCGGGCGGCTCGCCACCTTCAGGGTCACGGAGCTGGATCGCGCCATCGCGGTGAACCTGCGCGCGGGGATGGCGCTCGCGCACGAGCTCCTACCCGCGATGCTCAACAAGAAAGGCGGACACATGGTCTTCATGTCGTCGGTGGCGGGGATCGTCCCGGCGGCCGGCGTCAGCGTTTACAACGCCACGAAGTTCGGCCTCCGTGGATTCGCGCTGGCACTGCGCGAGGAGCTGCTTGAGACGCGGGTCGGCGTCTCCGTGATCTGTCCGACATTCGTCAACGAGGCCGGCATGTGGGCCGAGACAGGACTCAAGGCTAATCCGATGGCGGGTGAGGTTTCGCCCGCAGAGGTCGCCGATGCTGTCTGGTATGCGATCACGAGGAACCGTGCTGAGATCGATGTCATGCCCCTCCAATTGAGGGCAAGCATCAAGTTCCTGGCGCTCGCGCCAAACCTGTTCGCGGCCGTCGCACGCGCTGCCGGCGCAACTAAATCGACCGAGGAGCTGGGCGAGCGTCAGCGCAACAAGCGCTAAGATTTCAGGAACCATGAGCCGCCACGAGCGCGTATCCGTACCCTCGCCGGCTCAGTCGCGCTAAAGCGACCTACGCGCCGGCGCTCTTGATTCCAATCGAGTGATGAAACACGCCCTTACGAACGAGATGCCGAAAGCGTTCGACCCTCAGGCCGTCGAGGCCGGCTGGTACGCGCGCTGGGAGTCCGACGGCCTGTTCGTCGCCGACGCCCACAGCAAGAAGCCGAAGTACACGATCTGCCTGCCCCCGCCAAACATCACCGGCGAGCTGCACATGGGCCACGCGCTCAACCACA
>DASQAU010000140.1:0-3946 GCA_035635595.1 Candidatus Eiseniibacteriota bacterium | reverse complement strand
CGCGTGAACGCGCGCCCGCCGAGGTTGAACATCCGCGTGCCCTCGACGCCGCCGTCGCGGATCAAAGCCACGTCGGTGGTGCCGCCGCCGACGTCGACGAAGATTCCACCTTCCGCCCATGTCTCCTCGCTGGCGCACGCTCGCGCGAGCGCATAGGGCTGGGCGACCGCGGCGGCGAGCTCGAGGTCGAGCTCTCGCACGACGGTCTCGATCGCGTCGATGTGTGTCATCGGCGCAAAAGTGTTGAAGACAGTGACCTCGAGGTTCTTGCCCGTGAAGCCGACGGGGTTCGTGACCGGATAGCCGTCGACGCGCACGTTCGTGATCGCCGAGTGCACCAACCGCGCTTCGAGCTGCCCGTAGCTGCGCTCCATCTCCAGCAGGTGCTGAGCCTCGCGGAGTGCGCGGCGCTGGACCATCTGCAGCATGGTCGAGATCTCGCTCGAGCGGACCCGCGCCTTGGAATTCTCCCGCGGGTAGGCGATCGTCGACGAGAAGCCCTTGATCAGCTCCCCGGCGATGCCGACGACGACCTGGCCGGGCACGGTCTTGGCCATGTCCTCGGCAGCTTCGAGCGCGCGGTTGCAGGACTGGATCACAGACTCGAGGTCCGCGATCGCGCCGCCCGACATCGCGGCGGGGGCCTGCGGCTCTCGCCCCACTCCCAGGACCTCTCCGTCCGGCCCCTCGCGCCGGACGACCAGGACCTTGATCAGGTCGGTCCCGATGTCGAGCACGGTGAAGTGCCGGTAGTACTCGCTTCGCTTGCGAAGGAACTTGAACTTTGTCACCGCAGGGCTTCCTCGAGCCGTTTGAACGCCTCGGTCGCGCTGCCGTTCAGCTTCCCGCGCGCGAGGTGCTTCTGCCCGCCGCCCGTGCCCAGGAGCCCGGCCAGGCGCGCGGCATCGTATTCGCTCGTGAGGTCCTTCGACACCTTGATGACAAACATGTCAGCGGCCACAACGGTTACGACGCCGGACTTCACCACGTCCATATATCGATCGGCGTAGGCCGCCAGCTCTGAGGGGCTGGTGGCCTTCACGGTCTCGATCACAAACGGTACTTTGCCTTGTTTGACCTGCATGCCGTCGGCGCCCTTGACCCTTGCCCCACGAAGCTCCTCCGACATCGCCTTCAAGCGCTGCTCCGCATTTTTCAACTGGGCGCGTAGACCATCAACTCGGGTCCGCAGCTGGTCCGGCGTCGTGTTGAAGGAGCGTGCCAGCTCAGTCAGCAGGTCACGGTCACGCTGCACAAGGTCGTCGGCAGCTTCGCCGACCACCATGTCGATGCGCCTCAGGCCCGAGCCGATGCTGGACTCGGAAATGATCACGGCGGTGCCGATGTCAGCGGTGTTGGTGACGTGCGTGCCGCCGCACAGCTCACAGGTCCAATCTCCGAAGCAAACGACGCGGACGACGTCTCCGTACTTCTCATCGAACAAGTGCATGGCGCCCTGCGCGACGGCGTCTTTATAGGACTTCTGGCTTTCGTGAAACGGCAGTGCCGCGCGCACCTTTTCCATCACGCGCCGATTGATGCGCGAGAGCTCGTCCTTGCTGATCGGCCGGTCGAACGGGACGTCAAATGTCGTGTGGTCGGGTCCGACCCATGAACCCTTCTGCACGACGTTTTCGCCGAGGGTTTCGCGAAGCGCTTTGTGCAGCAGGTGGGTTGCTGAATGGTGTCGCGCGATCTGCCGGCGCCGCCCTGCGTCCACCTCCGCACTCGCTGCTTGACCGACCCTGAGCTCACCGGTGATCACGGCGCCCAGGTGGGCGATCACGCCATCGGCCGGCTTCTGCGTGTCATCGACCCGGACGCGGCCGCTCTCGGTTGTGATCGTGCCGGTGTCGCCGATCTGCCCGCCCGACTCCGCATAGAAAGGAGTGCGTGCGAGAAACACCTCAACGTCATCACCCTCGGCCGCTCGTTCGACGGATTCGCCGTCCTTTCGCAGGGCCACGATCGGCGTCTGAGTGGTGAGCTCGCTGTAGCCGGTGAACTCGGACTTCGGCAGGTCCTTGGCCAGCGCCCAGCCCTGTGGCGTCCCCCGACGCGACCTCGCGCGCTGCTGCTCCATCGCGGCGCGAAAGCCTTCGTCGTCGGTCTCGATGCCCCGCTCCGCGGCGAGCTCCTGCGTCAGCTCGAGCGGAAAGCCGAACGTGTCGTGCAGGCGAAACGCATCGGCCCCCGGGATCGTCTTCGGGTGCTGAGCAGCAATCTTTTCGAATTGTTCCATGCCCTGCTCGAGAGTCTTGTTGAAACGCTCGGCCTCCGCCTGCACAACCTCGGTGATGAGCTTCTTGCGCTGCTCGAGCTCGGGGTAGTGACCATTGAACATCGACACCGCCACGCCCACCCCATCACTGAGCCTTGCTGTGAGTCCGATCTTTCGGCCGTGAATCGCCGCGCGACGGATGAGGCGCCGCAGGACGTATCCCCTGCCTTCGTTTGACGGCGTGACGCCGTCGCCGATGACGAAGGTCGCCGCGCGTAGATGGTCGGCGACGATGCGTTCCGAGAGCGTAGTCGGCTGAGCGCTCGACTTCCGCACGAATGTGACGAGCGGTTCGAGTATGTCGGCCTCGAAGATGTTGGACTTGCCCTGAAGGATGTAGCTGATCCGCTCGAGCCCCATGCCAGTATCGATCGCTGGGCGCTTCAGCGGAACCAGGCTTCCGTCGGCCACCCCACGACGCACCGCCTCGCCCGAAGTGCCTTCGATCGGGCCGCGCTGGTCGTACTGGGGAAAGACCAGGTTCCAGAACTCGGTGAAGCGGTCGCAGTGGTCGGGAACGCAGTCTTCGCGGCCGCAGCCGAACTCGCGGCCGCGATCCCACCAGATCTCCGAGTCGGGACCGCAAGGTCCTGCGCCGAGGCCCCACCAGTTGTCTTCGAGCCGGGTGACGTGCTCTGCGGTCATGCCCGGCTGCTGGATCCAGATGTCGTGCGCCTCGTCATCGGTTGGATGGATGGTCACGCGGAGGCGGTTGACCGGCATGTGGAAGACCTCGGTGACCAGGTCCCACGCGAGCGGGATCGCGGTTTCCTTGAAGTACTCACCGGTAGGAGCGAAGTTGCCCAGCATCTCGAAGAAGGTGTTGTGCCGGTCGGTCTTCCCCACCTCGTCGATGTCGCCGGTGCGCAGGCACTTCTGACAGGTGGCGATCCTGGGCGCGGGCGGCTGGCTCAAACCCAGGTAGTACGGTTTGAGCGGCTGCATTCCGGCCGAGATGAAGAGCGTGCTCGGGTCCCCTCGCGGCACCAACGGCGCGCTGGGGAGGACCAGATGCTCCCGACTCGCGAAATGCTCTAGAAAACGTGTGCGGATCTCGTTCCCGGTCACGGGGCGTTGTTAGCTTACGGTGCCAAACGCTCCAGCCGCCAACCGCCTTCTCGTCGCCGGACGTAGCGCAGACGGTCGTGCAGGCGATCCTCACGGCTCTCCCAGAACTCGATCCAGCGCGGCCGCAGCGCATAGCCGCCCCAGTCGGCCGGCAGCGGAATATCGCTCGGATACTTCGCCGCCAGCTCCTTCACAGCGCGCTCCAGCACCTCCCGCGATGGCACGACGCGGCTCTGCCTTGACGCGAGAGCGGAAAGCTGCGCGCCGCGCGGCCGGCTTCGGAAGTAAGCGAGCGATGCCTGGCGGCTCAAGCGGCGAAAGGTGCCCGAGACACGGACCTGGTGGCGGGTCGCAAACCAGTAGAAGACGCTCGCGGCGCGACGGTCGTGGGCCAGGTCACGGCCCTTGCGACTCTCGTAGTTGGTGTAGAAGAGAAACGCCCCGTTGCGCAATCCCTTGAACAGCACCATGCGCACCGAGGGGCCTTCCTCACCGGCCGTGGCAAGAGCCATGGCGTCAGGCTGCGGAGTTCCGGCCCCCTCCGCCTCGCGGTACCAACGTCGAAAAAGCCTCAGCGGATCGGCCGGCGCTTTCGAT
>DASQAU010000139.1:0-11257 GCA_035635595.1 Candidatus Eiseniibacteriota bacterium | reverse complement strand
GCGAGCTCAGGCCCGATCAGGAGGGCCGTCTTCGCGACCACCTCCGCTTCGACGCCGGTCGCGGCGACCACCGAGACCTCTTCAAGACCCGTCTTCGCCGGCCGACCGGTGCGCGGATCGATGAGATGGTGTTGCCCGTCGCCCCATCGCCGCCTGCGCACGCTGCTGGTGGCCGCACCCTGCTCGCGTAGAAGCACCGTCACTCCGGCGAGGCCGACCGGCCACCCATCTCCGGCCGGACCGGGACCTCCGGCGCTGAGGTCGCCCCCAAGATTGGCGAGGGCGTTTGGACCCAAGGCGTCGCGAAGCCGGTCGGCCATCCAACCCTTGGCGATGCCGCCCAGGTCGATCCCAGCCCCCGGCTCGAGTCGCGCCGCTCTCCGCTTGACCTCGAGCACAGCGGGGAGGGCAGGCGCAGGACTCATCTCTGTCACCGTGGCCTCCGGCCGCCCGCTCGACAACGGCTTCGTGTAACCGATGCCGATCATCGAAGGCAGCACCGCGACGTTGACAAGGCCTCCGCTGGTCTCGAACGCGTGCAGCGATTCGCGGAGGAGCGCCTCCAGATCTCCGCTGACCTCAACCCACGTGCCGGCCGACGCGTTGAACCTGGACAGCTCGCTGTCCCGCGAGAAGCGGGTCAGGCGTGCACCCAGTCGGACTGTCCACAGCTCGCCCTCGACGAGCCGGTCTCTCGAGAGGCCGACCGCAAACAGGCTGCACCTGGCGCCCAGCGCCTCGAAGTGGTGCTCCTCGAGCGGAGCGCTATGAGGCATAGGT
Organism: Candidatus Eiseniibacteriota bacterium; assembly: GCA_035635595.1. GTDB lineage: Bacteria > Chloroflexota > Dormibacteria > Dormibacterales > Dormibacteraceae > Palsa-870. The sequence continues at coordinate 10,477 of DASQAU010000139.1, read as the reverse complement.
CGACGTCACCGGCTGCACGTCGCTGGGCTGCACCGAGGGCCCGAGCGTGAGGGTCCCGCCAGGCCCGGCGACCGTTGACGAGCCGGCGGACCTGAGCACCGTTGGCTGAAGCGGCGCCGCCGGGTTCTTCAGGTGCGAGGTGACGTAAAGCGCCGACAGCACAGTCGTCGCGACGGTCAGGACCGTCGCTCCCACCTTGAGTGCTGCGGCGCGCATTTCAGACGGTCGCCGCGACCGGGGCCTTGAGGAACGGCACGCGGTCAAACGATGCCCCGAGGATCTGGCTCGAGCCCGCGCCCAGGTGGCCGCCGAGGATCTCCTGGTACACGGAGCGGAAGTCGACCGCGTACTTGAGGTTGCCGGAACCGTCGAGGGCGGTGAGGCTCGGGGCTTCGCCGTACAGGCCGCCCTTCACCGGGTCGCCGATCAAGAGCAGCGGCGCCGCGGCCCCGTGATCGGTGCCCCCGCTGGCGTTTTCCTTCGGGCGCCGGCCGAACTCCGACCACGTCGCGATGAGCACCTTGTCCGCCATGCCATGAGCCGCGAGGTCCTGATAGAAAGCGCCGACGGCCGAATCGAGGTAGCCCATCAAGTCGTCGTGCCGATTGAGCTCCGTGTAGTGCGTGTCGAAGCCGCCGAGCGTGACGTGCAGCAGCTTGACGCCGGTCCCCGTGACGATGAGCTCCGCCGCCAGCTGCAGCGCCGCGGCCAGCTGGTTCTTTGAGGAGTAGACGAGCTGCACCTTGTCGGTGTAATCCGCCATCGGCTGATAGGTCGCCGCGGAGGTGCGCAGAGTGGACATCGTCTCGGTGGCCGTCGCGATCGCGGTGTCGAACAGCGCTCCGTAGATTCCCGGGGTGCCCTTGTACAGCGCGCCGACGGCCGCCTCGACCTCGCTGCCGCCGGTGAAGCCGAACGTCTTCTGGTTCTGGATCACGGTCATGGTCGCCTGCAGGTCGCGAAGAGCGCCGGGCACGTCGGTGGCGCCGCACGCGCATCCCGTCAGCGGGTGGCCGTTGGAGTCATACGCGCTCGCCAGCGTTCGGCCCAGCCAGCCGTCGACCTGTCGGCGCGTGGGATCTCCCGTTTCCCAGATCCGGATCGACTCGAAATGCGAAAAGGTCGGGTTCGGGTACCCGACGCCCTGGACGATCGCGACCCGGCCTTTGTCCCAAAGGCCCTTGATCGCGCCCAGGTTGTGGTTCAGGCCAAACTTGTCGTTCAGGGGCAGCGCCTGCGAGACCATCGGCCCTGAGAGCTTCGGGCGCAGGTCGTGGAGAGCAGGCTCGGCAAGAGGTACGACCGTTCGAAGCCCGTCGTTGCCGCCGGCGAGCTGGATCATGACCAGGATGTTGTCGTTGGTCAGTCCCTCACGCTTGGCGGCATAGACCGCCCGAGCAAAGGCGTCGGGCACTGCCGCGTAACCCGCCGCCAACCCGGCGGCTCCTGCGCCAAACACGAGCCCGGCCTTGAGGAAGTCACGACGCTTGAGCTGGTTGATGCCGATCTCTCTGCTCATCTCTTCTGCACCTACTTGAGTTGAAATTCCGGGGAAGCGAGCGTGATGAACCAGCGGGCGCGATCATCGGCGGCCTGGTTCAAAAGACTCGCCGTCTGCGGGCTCAGGACTCCGTCGAGGTGCACACGCGCCGCATCCGACATGGTTGGCAACGCGGTCTTGACCTGGCTGAGCGCAGAGGTCACGAAGTTCACGCGCTCGACGACGGTGTTGGATGAGATCCACGATTCGTTGTTGGGCCAGCCGCCGACGTCGGGAGGGTCGAACAGCGACTGTCCCATCCCTGAGCCAGCGGCGACGATCAGTTTCGAGTTGGACACTCCAAGCGCCCGGACCGCATGGACCATGAATTCGATTGGTGACTTCACAAGCGTCCTGTAGCTCTGTGGGGCGGTGAAGTACGAACTGGTGAACACGGCGCGCATCAGAGTCTTCATGTCGTACTTGCTGCGACGAAACGCGTCAGCAAGGCTCGTGACGAATGCGGCATCCGGTTGAACGCTCACGAAATGCTGCGCGACCTTCGCCGCGATGAATTGCGCAGTGGCCGGCTGCGCGAGGATGCGGTCGATGACACCCTGCGTGTCGAGAGGTCCAGTGCTTCCGAGGTACGAGACATCGCCTTTGAATGCGCGGCGCGGGTTGAACATGCCTGACTTCTGGGCGCTGTAGACCGGGAGGCGCCGCGTGACGTTGTTGGTCGTCACGGTGGCGAAGGAGTCCGGCTGCGGCACCTGCCATCCGGCCAGCGCCTTCGCGCTCTGACGTACGTCGTCTTCCGTGTAGTTGCCCGGACCCATCGTGAAAAGCTCCATGAGCTCGCGTGAGTAGTTCTCGTTGGGGCTCTGTCCGGTCGAGGTGGCGAGGTCGAGGTAGCGCAGCATCGCGGGGTCGATGGTGACCTGCATGAGCATCGACCTCAGGTCGGTCATCGACATCCTTCGCCAGGTCAGGTTCTGCCAGTACATGAAGGTGTTGTCGCCTGCCTTGCGGTAGTCGCTCGTGAAATGGCCGTGCCAGAAAAGAGTCATTCGCTCCGCGAAGGGCGTGGCGGTCCCCAGCATGTGATCGATCCACCACTGCTGCAGCTGAGCGACGGCAAACCGTCCACCCGGAGCGCTCGCCGCAGCGAGCTGCGGCGGTTCAACCGGCTTCGTCTCGATCAACCTGTCGACGGTCCTGTTGAACCCGTCGGCGAGGGCGGACTCGAGCTGGGCCGGGGTTGATCCAAAGCTTGTTCGGCGGAGCAGGTGCATGACGCGGGCGGACTCGGATCCGAGCGGCGAGATCCAGTCAGTCGCTGAGCCGGTTTTCGGCCTGGCCAGGTTCTGCATGGATCCACCCAGCAGCCGGACGGCGCCAACCCCGACCCCAGCCGCCAGCGCTGTCGCCAGCGCCTGGCGGCGTGTGATGCCTCGGCGCACTTGAAGGTCGGCCGAGCCGGCCTTCTCCTGGCTCGGAGCAACGCTCATGCGCCCATTGAATCCCTACCGGCCGCACATGGCATCAGCCGGATGTGAAGAATTCGTAATCGGGCCAGGACGATGGATTCACAAGAAGCGAACGCCGAGCGCTGCCACGGCCGGGCCGGCACCTATGAGGTCTGGTATCTCACCGTCGCCGTGCCGGCTAGAAGGCAGGGCTACTGGATCCGATACACCTCTTTCAACCCCAAGCCTGGCATCGAGGCTGAAGCGCATTCAGCGCTCTGGGCGTTTCGATTTGATCACGACAATCCCGGCGCCAACTGGGGTGCGAAGGCATCGTTTCCCCTGGGCGCGCTCCAGGTTCAAAAGCGGCCTTTCGCGCTCCGGCTCGATGACGCGCTGTTCGGTGACAAGGGATGCTCGGGCGAGGTCGACTCCGAGCGCGGAAGAATGGCCTGGGACCTGCGATGGGATTCGCGCGAGCATCATCCGTTCCCATTCCTGCGCCCACCCTGGCACCAGCTCTCATCGGTGGCCAACATCGGCGTCCAGCCCGCAATCAAGGTGTCGGGCACGATCGCGGTCAACGGCGAGGTGATCCGGCTCGAGCATGCGCCCGGCGGTCAGCAGCACACGTGGGGCTCGAGGCACGCGCTCGAGTGGAACTGGGGGTTTGCTTCGGGGGACGATTTCTGGGTTGACGGAGCGACGTCGCGCGTGCGTTCCCGGTTGGGACGCGAGCTCATTGGCACTGCGATCGGCTTGCACGCGCGTGAGCACCGCTTTCTCTTCAATCGACCGCTCGAGGTCCTCGGGACTCGAGGCCCGATCGATGCGGAGGCATGGACAGCGCAGGCAAAGCTGGGACCCAGACAGCTGCACGTGGAAATCCGGCCGAGACGTTCGGACCTCGTCGGCGTGACCTATCCCGATCCGCAGGGCGGGTCGCGGGTTTGCTACCACACCGAAGTCGCCGACCTCGAGCTGCGGCTCACGCAAGGCGAGGAAGTGCTTGCGCGCGTTCGCCGCCCGGCCGCCGCGGCTTTCGAGTATGCGTCCGAGTCGCCCCTTCAGGATTTGCCGGTCCTTCTCTGACCTAACGTGTTCAGCAGCCTGGCGCTGACGAAAGCTGGCAAATGCTAGGCTTTCTTGACGTATGCCTAATTATCGACTCGGTGAAGCCGCCAAGATGCTTGGCGTCAGCGCCGACACGGTGCGGCGCATGGTCGACGACGGCCGGCTCGTCGCCGTCCGATCTTCAGGCGGTCAGCGGCTGATCGACGGCGCCTCGCTGGCGCGGGTCGCGAAGCCGAAGGGTCGGGCAAAGCCAGACGTCTTCGTGGCTCAGTCGGCGCGCAACCGTTTTCCCGGGATCGTCACGCGAGTCATCAAAGACCGGGTCGCGGCGCAGGTAGAGATCCAGGCGGGTCCCCACCGTCTTGTCTCGCTGCTCACGCGCGAGGCGGTCGACGAGCTGAAGCTCAAGCCAGGCATGGCGGCGGTGGCCGTCGTGAAAGCGACCAATGTCGGAGTGGAACTGCCCCGTGACTAAGGCCATGTTGGCAATGCTCTCAGTCATTCTGGTCGCCGGATGCGGAGGCTCGGGTTGGACGGGGTATTCGCCGCTCTACCCTCCGCTAACCATTTTCGCCGCTTCGTCGCTCCAACCGGCGTTCGACAAGATCGGCCAGAAGGCGATCTCCCAGCGCATTACTACGCCGACCTTCAACTACGCCGGCACCCAGACGCTGACGGCTCAACTTCTCCAAGGCGGCCCCGGCGACGTCTTTGCGGCCGCCGACACGGCGCACATGACCACTGTGGACAGCGCCGGCCTTCTGTCCGGGCCGAGCAGGATCTTCGCTCACAACAAGCTCGAGATCGCGGTCGGGAGCGGAAATCCCAAAGGCATTCACACGCTGGCCGACCTCTCACGATCCGGACTGGTTGTAGTGCTGGCGGATCCATCCGTCCCCGCAGGCAAGTACGCCCAGCAAGCCCTGAGCCAGGCTCACGTCACCGTTCACCCGGCTAGCCTCGAGCTCCAGGTCACCGGCGTCTTGAGCAAGGTGGCGCTGGGTGAGGCCGACGCAGGAATCGTCTATGTAAGCGACATCGTGACGAGCGGAAAGGTGGATGGCGTGACGATCCCCGACAGCCAGAACGTCGTCGCCGACTACCCGATCGCCGTCCTGAAGGCGGCCTCGAACGCGGCCGCTGCGTCGGCCTTCATCGACCTCGTCATCTCGCCCGACGGCCAGGCCATCCTCAAGGCGGCCGGCTTCCAGGGGGTGTGAGCCGGCCCAGGGTTCCAGCCGCGCTGATTGCGCTGGCCGGGCTGGGACTCCTCTTCTTCCTCCTCCCTCTTGCCGGCCTTGTCCTGCGCGCCCCCTGGGACCAGGCGGTCGCAGGGGTCACCGCGCCGGAAACGGCGACCGCGCTCGAACTGTCGCTCTTCTGCTCGCTGGCGGCAACCGCCATCGCGCTAGTGCTGGGCATACCCCTGGCGCTTGTCCTATCGCGGACGGCTGGCAGGCTCCGGAACTTGCTGAGGGCGCTGACGACGCTGCCGATGGTCCTCCCCCCCGTGGTCGGAGGCGTTGCGCTGCTTCTCGCTTTCGGACGGCGGGGGCTGGTCGGCTCGCTGCTGTACCAGGCCTTCGGCATCCAGATCCCCTTCACCACCGCCGCGGCGGTGATGGCGGAGACCTTCGTCGCGATGCCCTTTCTTGTCATCGCTGTCGAGGCCGGCCTTCGTTCTCTCGATCCCCGTTACGAAGAGGCGGCGAGAGCGCTGGGGGCCAGGGGATGGATGGTCTTCGCCCGCGTCACGCTTCCGCTGCTGCGCCCGGCCATCTTCTCGGGAGCCGTGCTCTGCTGGGCCCGCGCGCTCGGAGAGTTCGGCGCCACGATCACTTTCGCGGGCAATTTTCCCGGCCGCACCCAGACCGTGCCGGTCGCGGTCTACGTGGCGCTCGAAACACATCCTGATTCCGCGATTGTGCTGAGCCTCATCCTGCTCGCGGTCTCGGTGGCCATCCTCGTCGGCATGCGGGACCGCTGGCTCGGAGCTCTGTGAGCCTCAAAGCCCGCGTGAAGGTCGATCGAGCCGGATTCGCGCTCGACGTCCAGCTTGACGTCGATGAGGGCGAGACCGTCGCCGTGCTCGGGCCAAACGGCGCCGGCAAGACAACATTGCTCCGAGCCCTCGCGGGCCTCGTCTCAATTGATGGACGCGTCGAATTGGCCGGCGACGTGCTCGAGGACTCGGCGCTGCGCGTGCGTGTCCCGACCGAACGACGTCACATCGGCCTGGTCTTCCAGGACCACGTCCTGTTCCCACATCTCACGGTGCTCGACAACGTCGCGTTCGGTTTGCAAGCGCAGGGCCGCCGCGACGCAAAGCACCTCGCGCACAGCTGGCTCCAACGCGCAGGCCTGGATGACAGGGCGAGCTCGATGCCGCGTGAGCTCTCCGGCGGCCAGGCACAGCGCGTTGCGCTCCTGAGGACGCTGGCCACCGAGCCGAAACTGCTGCTCCTCGATGAACCGCTGTCCGCGCTGGATGTCACCGTCCGGGCGGAAGTCAGACGTGAGCTGTCACGGCAGCTCGCATCGTTTCGCGGCGTGCGGCTGCTCGTCACCCACGACCCCATCGAAGCGATCGCCCTGGCCGACCGGCTCGTCGTGCTCGAGAACGGCCGCATCGTCCAGAGCGGCACTCCTGACGAGGTCACGGCCCGCCCGCGATCGCGTTTTGTTGCGGACCTCGCCGGAGTCAACCTGCTGCGAGGCAAAGCGCACGGCGCCCACGTTAAGCTCGCGAGCGGTGCATCGATCGCAGCCGCGGACGCAGGAGAAGGCGACGTCTTCGCTGTGATCCATCCTCGCGCGGTCGCTCTCTTTCTGACCCGGCCCGAGGGCACACCACGCAACGTCTGGCAGGGAGAAACCGAAAGCATCGACCTGCACGGCGAGCGCGTCCGGGTCCGGATCAGCGGGCCGGTGCCCCTTGTCGCCGAGGTGACGCCTTCGGCCGTGCGCGAGCTCTACCTCACGGTGGGGGCTCCGGTCTGGGTCGCGGTCAAGGCCACTGAGATCTCGGTCTATCCCGCCTAGCCTCCCACCCTGTGGGGAGGTGGCCCAAAGGCCCGGAGGGGCGGTTCAAACCGGCACTTGCATTCTGGATTCTGTTACGTCGTAATGTTGTAACACCATGACGGACAGAGCCACTGCAACCCCGACCGAGCGCCAAGCCCTCGACGCCTACTCGACCACTGTCACCTCGGTCGCGGAACGGGTCCTCCCCGCTGTCGCGAGCCTGCGCGTAGGCCGCAGCGGGCGCGGTGGCGGAGCCGGGTCCGCCGTCGTCATCACCTCCGACGGATTTCTCGTCACCTCGGCCCACGTCGTGGCGCAGGGCGGCAAGGCGAGCGCCGCTTTCCTCGACGGGTCCGAGTACGACGTCGAGGTCGTCGGCGCCGATCCCCTCTCGGACCTGGCGATCGCGCGTGCACTGGGCGCGACCCTGGAACCTGTCCACATCGGCAACGCGGACCAGCTTCGCGTCGGCCAGCTCGTCGTCGCCGTCGGAAACCCGCTGGGGTTCTCCGGGTCCGTCACGTCTGGGGTCGTCAGCGGGTTAGGCCGCTCGCTGGCGACCGCCGACGGCAACGGGCACCGGCGGTTCATCGAGGACGTGATCCAGACCGACGCCGCGCTCAACCCTGGCAACTCCGGTGGCGCGCTGGCGGACTGGCAGGCGCGCCTGATCGGTGTCAACACCGCGGTCGCCGGCATGGGTCTGGGGTTGGCGGTGCCCATGAACGCGACGACCGAGGCCATCCTTTCGGCCCTGATGCGAAATGGCCGCGTGCGCCGCGCCTACCTCGGGATCGCCGGTGGAACTCGCGCATTGTCTCCGGCCATGGCGCAGAAGCTCGGGCGTAAGGCCGGCGTCGAAGTACAGGAGGTTGTGAGCGGCAGCCCGGCGGCGGGCGGCGGGCTCCAGAGCGGCGACATCATCGTCTCGGTGGGCGAAACCGCTGTCGCCAAGGCGGGCGACCTGCAGCGCCTGATGGTCGAGGCGCGAATCGGATCGAAGCTCGCGCTCAGCATCCTTCGCGCCGACAGGCTGATCACGCTCGACGTCGTACCTGTGGAGCTGGCCTAAGACAGCAGGGGCTACACTCCGGGAGAAGTGGCCAAGCAGCGGCTTCGCAACCTGCTCCAGGCGCTTCCGAAGGACGGCCGTTTCCGAATGGCGGACGTGGACCCCAGCTCGACGCCTTCGCTCAAGGGCCGCAAGCGCCTGTCGCGCGACGTGAAGAAGCACCGGGCGAAGCTGTTCAACCTCCAGGAGAGGCTGTACGCCGAGAACAAGCGATCGCTGTTGATCGTGCTGCAGGGCATGGACACCAGCGGCAAGGACGGCACGATCACACATGTGATCGGCGGGGTGAACCCGCAGGGCGTTTTGATCGCAGCTTTCAAGGCGCCGACGCCTGAGGAGCGCCGTCACGGTTTTCTCTGGCGCATTCGAAAACGCCTGCCGGAGCAGGGCCAGATCGGCATCTTCAACCGATCGCACTACGAAGACGTGATCATCGCCCGGGTCCATGCCCTGGCCAAGCCGCCGATCATCGAGCGCCGCTACGGGATCATCAACGCCTTTGAGAAAGAGCTGGTCAAGCGCGGCACGACGATCGTCAAGATCTGCCTCCACATCTCGTACGACGAGCAGCGCCGCCGGCTCCTGGACCGCCTGCGCGATCCGGACAAGCACTGGAAGTTCAAGGAGAACGACATCGACGAGCGGGCTTACTGGGATGACTACATGAGCGCATACAGCATCGCCGTCACGAACTGCTCCACTCAGTGGGCGCCCTGGTACGTCGTCCCGGCGAACGACAAGGACTATCGGAACTGGGCGATCTCCCGCCTGCTCATCGAGGTCCTCGAAGGGATGGACCCGCAGTATCCCCACCCGAAGCTCAACGTTCCGCGGCTCATCAAGCGCTTGCAGGCGTAGAGCGGGACGTCAGGTTTGGTACGTTAAGCAACACTCACAAGTGAATTCGGGGGGGACGCTCAAATGAAGCGGTTGCATCTCGTTTCCTGGCTGGCGGCGGCGCTGGTGGTCGCGGCGTGTGGCTCTACCGGAGGCGGCGGCGGCAGCGCCAACTCCTATTCGGGCAAGACGATCAAGATCGGCGCCATTCTCTCCATCACGGGAGCCGGCGGCGTCTACGGCCCACAGAGCCGCGATGGCGCGAATCTCGCGGTGAAGCAGATCAACGGCTCGGGCGGCGTAAACGGCGCGCAGATCGCGCTGACCATCAACGACGACGCCTCCGACAAGGCCCAGTCGGCGCAGGTTGCGCAGAAGCTGATCCAGTCGGAGCAGGACCTGGCGCTGCTCGGCCCGACCCTGTCCAACTCCGCGGTCGCGGTTCACCCGCTGGCCGAGAGCCTGAAAACGCCGATCCTCGCCGTCAGCACGACCGGCATCCACATCGTCCCGGACTGCAACTTCCCTGCCACCACGCCTTGCAAGTACGTCTTCCGTGACAGCCTCGGCGAGGAGACCGCGATCCCCACCAACATCAAGTCCTACTCGGAGGACGGCAAGCCGAAGACCGGCGTGCTGCTCGTCGCGCAGGACGACAAGTTCTCGAGCGACGGCGGGACGATCGTCCAGAACACCGTCGCCCAGTACAACATCAACCTGCTCAAGACCATCAAGTTCAACAAGGCGGAGGCCGACCTCTCGCCGTACGTGACCCAGGCGGTGCAAGCCAAGCCCGATGTGATCTTTATCACTTCGCTCGGCGGCATCCCGGCCAAGATCATGACCGAGGCCCGCAAGCAAGGTTGGCAGGGTCAGTTCCTGGGCGGCAACGGTTTCAACACGGCTACGGTCTCCGCCCAGGCGGCCGGGGCGGGTAAGGGCGCACGCAGCGCGAGCGCGTGGTACCTCGGCAACACGTTTGCCTCAAACAAGGATTTCGTCGACGCGTACAAGGCGGAGTACAGCAAAGATCCCGATCAGTTCTCCGCGCAGGGCTACACGGCGATCAAGATCCTCGCCGACGCCGCCAAGCGGGCCAACCTCACTTTCTCGGATCTGGCCGGGGACCGCGACAAGCTCCGGACCGCGATGGAGTCCGTCAACATCCAGACTCCGCTCGGGCCGTTCCAGTTCACGTCGACCCATGACGTCAAGCAGACGGTCTGGGTGATCGCGATGGACGGGGCAGGCGGCTTCACTCTCGTCCACGAGATCAAGCAGAGCTGACGGCTGGGGAGGTCGTCGCCTCCCCAGTCCTCAGTAACCGGGCGACGATGGACCAGCAGATCCTCAACGCGGTCTTCATCGGCTCCATCTACGCGCTGTTCGCCGTGGGCTACACGCTTGTGTTCGGCGTGCTCGACATCCTGAACCTTGCTCACAGCGCGGTCTTCATGTTCGGGGCGGCGATCACCTACTCGCTGGTGATCAACCACGGCCAGGCGTTTTGGGTTGCCTGCA
>DASQAU010000138.1:0-23395 GCA_035635595.1 Candidatus Eiseniibacteriota bacterium | reverse complement strand
GAAGAGCAGCCGGGCTTCTGGGAGTCGAACGGATATCACATACGCGGCGACCCCTGGCGCGAGCAGCGTTACTGGGGCGACTGACCCCAGTTGTTGTTGAGGTGGCAGCTCGGTGAGGTGGTCGACCTGATCCAGGAGACTCCACGGGTCGCCAGCCTTGTCCTCGACATGCCGGACTGGCACGGGCATGATGCCGGGCAACATGTCGACGTGCGCCTGACCGCGGACGACGGCTACCAGGCGCAGCGCAGCTACTCCATCGCCTCCGCACCGGAAGATTCCCGCCTCCAGATCACCGTCGAGCGGCTCGAGGACGGCGAGGTCTCGCCTTACCTCGTCGGCGAGGTGAAGGTGGGGGACAAGGTCGAGCTACGGGGACCGATCGGCGGCTATTTCGTATGGAAGGCAGACACCACGACACCGCTGCTGCTGGTCGCGGGCGGGTCTGGCGTCGTGCCGCTGATGGCGATGCTCCGCCACCGTTCCGCTGCGGGCAGCAAGGTGCCTACGCGGCTGCTCTATTCGTCACGAACCGGCGACGACATCATCTATAAGGAAGAGTTGGACCGGGTGGCCTCGTCCGGTGATGGTGTCGCGGTCGCCTACACGCTGACGCGCTCGCAGCCGAGCGGCTGGAAGGGTTACGCGAGGAGGATCGACAGTGACATGGTGCGCGAGGTGGCGTGGCCCAAGCAGCAGTCGCCCATCGCCTTCATCTGCGGCCCGACCTCGTTTGTCGAGTCGGCGGCCGGCTTGCTGGTGGACCTTGGATATGACCCGCTCCGGATCAAGACCGAGAGATTTGGAGCCACAGGAGGATGACGATGGACGCAGCTGAAGCAAAGGTGGACGGGAACGCGATCGGCGGCCTTTTGAGCGAGATCTTCACCATGGAGATGACCACCGCCGAGACCACGTGCGCCAGCTGTGGCGCCGTGAACGCGGTCGGCCGGGTCGACGTCTACCTGCGCGCGCCGGGCGTGGTCGTCCGCTGCCCGGGCTGCGAACAGGTCCTGATGCGCATCGTGCGCGGACCCGACCGCTTCTGGATCGACCTGCGGGGCATCCGGTGCCTGGAGTTCGCCGCCCCCGAGTAGGTCGACAGGCGGCAATGCAATGTAGCCGCCCCAAAGTTTTCCCCAGGGACCCGCACGGGACTTCCGACCGTTGTGCTACTAGGCGTTCTTCAGCAATCGATAACAGCCCCGGTAAGACACTCGGGAGGGGGTCCCATTGGGTTCGTACCCGGTAACGCAATCGAAGGGATGGCAAGTCAACAGATGGCTGGACGCAGTCGTCGTCCTCGGCCACCTGGTCAAGGACCGCGAATCGCTAGGCCATAACCGTCGCGTAGCGCAGCTCTGCGTCCGGATCGGACGGCAGCTGGCTATGACCACGGCCGAGCTCCGCGTCCTCTCGAGGGCCGGGCTCCTGCACGACATCGGCAAGCTCGCCATCCCGGATCAGATCCTCGACAAGCATTCGGCGCTGAACGCAGCTGAATGGACGCTCATGAGGTCGCACCCGGAGCTCGGCATGTCGATCCTGGGCTCGGGCCGGTCGAAAAGGGAGATGCTGGCGGTGCTCTATCACCACGAACGACTCGATGGGAGCGGATATCCATATGGGTTGGCCGCGGAATCGATCCCGATCGAAGCCAGGATCGTCGCCGCCGCCGACACATACGACGCGCTGACCTCCGACCGGCCGTACCGCAAAGCGGTCACGCCGGGGGAGGCGAGAAAGGTGCTCATGGAAGAGGCCGGCCGCCGTCTCGACCCAAGGGTCGTGTCGGCGATGTTCGCGGCCCTCGACACTCCGCCGGTGACTCGATCCGGGGACAAGGCTATGAGGAACTTCCTGCTCGCATAACCTCGCGACCTACTATGAGTTCGTGAAGTTCGGCGTCGCCATCTTTCCAACCGACTACGCGATCTCGATGGCGGAGCTCGCGCCCGCCGCCGAGCAGCTCGGCTTTGAATCGCTCTGGGTTGCCGAGCACTCTCACATTCCAGCGAGCCGTCTGTCTCCCTGGCCGGCCGGCGGGGAGCTGCCCAAACAGTACTGGCATACGATGGACCCGTTCGTCGCGCTCACGGTCGCCGCCATGGCATCGAAGACGATCCGAGTCGCCACGGGTATCTGTCTACTCATCCAGCGCGACCCCATCCACACCGCGAAAGAGGTCGCCAGCGTCGACCTTGTTTCGAACGGGCGATTCATCTTCGGCGTCGGAGCGGGATGGAACCGCGAAGAGATGGCCGACCACGGCACGGACTTCAGCACGCGGTGGAAGCTGCTGCGAGAAAAGGTCGAGGCGATCAAAGCGATCTGGACCCAGGAGGAGTCCGAATACCACGGCGAGATGGTGAGCTTCGCACCCATGTGGTGCTGGCCGAAGCCAGTCCAGAAGCCACATCCCCCGGTCCTGTTGGGCGGAAATGGTCCGAAGATCCTCGAGCGTGTCGTCCGTTACGCCGACGGCTGGATGCCGAACCGCGGTAACGCGATCGAGCGCATCCCCGAGCTCCAGGAGATGGCCCGCGCGGCCGGCCGGGGACCCATCCCGGTCTCTTACTACCCCAAGGCCACAGCCGGCGAGATCGAGCGGCTGGCCGAAGCCGGCGTCGAGCGGTGCATCTATTACGTGCCGCCCGACGGGAGGGACCAGGCGCTGGCCAAGCTCGAGGAGCTGGCCCGGATGATCCGGCCCTACGTCGAGTCCGGGGCCACCTCTAAAGCGGGCTAGGTCCGGCCTTCGAGAAGCGTCGGCGGGATGGTGTCCCACGTGCCGCCCTTCCGGCGGTAGGCGATCCCGGAGAGCATCTCGAGGACGACGCGGTTGGCGAGAAACGCGGTGATCTCGGCCGTGTCGTAAGGAGGCGCAACTTCCACCACGTCGACTCCGACCACGGGCAGCTCGATGGCGATGCGCCTCACGGCATCCAGAAGCTGGCGGCCGGTCAGCCCGCCCGGCTCGGGCGTTCCGGTCCCGGGCGCCATCCCGGGGTCGACGACGTCGAGGTCGACCGAGACGAAGACCCCATCGCAGTCGTCGACCGCGATCGCGAACGACTCTTCCAACACCGCGTCCAGCCCTCGGCGCACCACCTCGTGCATCTCGAACGACCGCATCTTCTGCTCGGCCATCCACCGAAGCGTCGGCGGCTCGGGCCAGTAGCCGCGCAGGCCGACCTGCAGGAATCGATCGCCGCGACACGCACCTGACTCGATGAGGCGTCGCATGGGCAGCCCATGCCCGACCAGGCTGCCGAACTGGACGGTGCCGGTGTCCGCGTGAGCGTCGAAATGAAGGACCGAGACGCGGCCCCAGCCTTTGACCCGCGCCACGCCGGTGACGTCCGGCCACGTGATCGTGTGGTCGCCGCCCAACACGATTGGAATGGCGCCGGCTTCGGTCGCGACGCGGACCGCGCTCTCCAGCGCGTCGAGCGGAGCGCGGCCCTCGACGCCCGCCATCTCGATGTCGCCCGCGTCCACGACTCGCATCTCTCGAAGCGGGTCGACCCTCAGCGTCAGGTGAGGTCGGGACGAGTCGTGAGGGAGATAGTCGGTGGTCCTGATCATCTTCGGCCCGAACCGAGCGCCGGCCCGGTACGAGGTGCCCGCGTCGTATGGAGCGCCGATGATTACGATGTCGGCGCCTTCCAGCGTGGACGGCTGCTCGAGGTCGCAGCGCTCGACCCCGGCGAAGGTCACGTCAGGGCCGTACATCCCGCCAAGCCGCGGCATTTCAGCGTGCGGTTACGAGCGCAGGTCTCGGGCCATCTCGGCGAAGTTGTCCACGTAGCGCTGGACGTCTTCGACTGAGTGCTGCACCGAAAGGGTCCAGTTCTCCTCCGCGCCCGGCGCCATCACAACCCCGCGATTGCATTGGTACAGCCAGCTCAGATAGGCGAGGGATTTGTCGATCTCGAGATAGTCGCGGTAGTTCCGCACTCGCTCTGACCGGTACGTGACCCCGCCGCGCGCGGCCAGCGTGATGACGTGAAAAGGCATCTCGTGCTCGCCGATGACCGCGTCGAGACCGCCCTGCAGGGTCTCCGCCAGCGCGTCGAAGTGAGCGTAAGCCGCGGCGTCCAGGATCTCGAGCAGCGTCACCCTGGAGGCGGCCATCGTCAGCGGGTTGCCGTTAAAGGTTCCCATCTGGGCGACGCGCTTCTCCTCGATCACGCCCATCACGTCGTCGCGGCCGCCAACCGCGCCACACGGCAGGCCGCCGCCGATCGCTTTGGCGAGGGCGATCAGGTCGGGTGTGACACCGAACCGCTCAGTCGCGCCTCCGGCTGCAATCGTCGTGCCGGTCTTGACCTCGTCGAAAATCAGGAGCGCCCCGTGCTGGTGAGCCATCTCCTTGATCGCGGCCAGGTAACCGGCGTCAGGCAGCACGATGCCGACGTTCATCATCACGGGTTCGACGATGACCGCCGCGACCTCGTCCCGGTGATGCGCGAAAGCCTTCTCCAACGCCGGCAGGTCGTTGAAGGGGACGACGGTCGTGAGCTCGACGATGGCGGCCGGTATGCCTTCGCTCTGCGGCACGGAAGCCGGCGCGTCGGGCTTACCCATGAGGTCGGGCGGCGGCTCGACCGAGACCATCAGCGCGTCGTGGTGTCCGTGATACGAGGCTTCGATCTTGATCAGCCGCTCGCGGCCGGTGAAGCCTCTGGCGATTCTCACCGCGTCAAGGGTGGACTCGGTCCCGGAGTTGGTGAAGCGCCACTTCGGCTGGTGAAAACGCCGTTTGAGCTCGCGGGCGACGATGATGCTGTTCTCGACCGGTTGTGCGAAGTGCGAGCCCTGCGCGATCTGTCGGGTCACCGCTTCCACGATCTTGGGGTGGGCGTGACCGACGATCATGACGCCGAATCCGTTGTGGAAGTCGACGTACTCATTGCCGTCGACGTCCCACACGCGGCTTCCCTTCCCTCGCTCCATGAAGATCGGCTGCGGGGAGGCGTCCTGGAAAGAGGAGGGGACGCCGCGGGGCATCAGCTCACGGGCTTCGGTCCAGAGCTTTTTGGAGCGGAGACGCGCCTGGCGGAACCTGTCTTCCTCGCCCTGGGTGAGCTCGGCGACGCGGCTCGTGGGCACCTCGCGTGTGGTCTTGGTCGCCATCGTTTCTCCTCTTCCTCAGGCGGTTGCCTTGACACGGATGGGCTGTGGATCTCTAATTGTCGCGATTTTCAGGCACGCGTCATAAACCCGGGGAGGGGACTGGATGGCGGAAGCAGAAGCTGTAGCGGGGCTTCTCGCTGAGAAGCGAAAGCTCAGGAAGTCGTTGTTCCGTTTCGACATGATCTTCTTCACGGTCTGCGCCATAGTGGCGCTGGACACAATCGGACAGTCGTCGTCGTACGGCGCGCAGGCGATCTTCTGGCTCATCGTCTCAGGCCTCACTTTCCTCATTCCTTACGCGCTCATCACCTCCGAGCTTGGCGCCGCCTTCCCGACCGAGGGCGCGACGTACGACTGGGTTCGCCTCGCGTACGGCCACTTCGCCGGGGCTGTGGTCGGCGTCCTCTACTGGCTGAGCAACCCCATCTGGCTGGGCGGCACCCTGACCGCCACCACCATCGCCGCGCTCGACGCACTCTGGGGCAGCAGCTTCAGCGGCAACCAGGGGGCCGAGACTGCGATCGGCTTCGTGTTCATCTGGACCGCGGTGATCATGAACATCCTGTCGCTGAGATACATGAAGTGGGTCCCCAACATAGGGGCCTTCGTCCGGCTCGCCCTCCTGGCTTTCTTTGCATTTCTGGTCGTTGTGTCAGGGGTGCAGCATGGATTTCACGGCAGCCTGGGCGGCTTCTTTCCGACCGACTTCACCGTCCTGATCGGCGTCATCGGCATCATCGTTTTCCAGTGGATCGGCTTCGAGCTGCAAACCAACGCCAGCGAGGAGATGGAAAATCCGCAGAGAGACATCCCGCGCGCGATCTATGCCTCCGGGATCATCTCGTTCCTCGCCTACGCGATCCCGATCGCAGGCGTGGTGCTCATCCTCTCCACCGACCAGCTGAGCAACGTCGCAGGCTTTGTCGAGGCCTACCAGTTCGCTTCCAGCAGCGTCCTCGGTGATGCGGCACCGTTCTTCAACCACCTCGCGGCCGTGGCGATGGTTTTCGTCCTGCTGTCGAGCGGAACGACGTGGCTCATGGGGTCAGACCGGCTCATGGCCATCGGCGCGCTGGCGGGCTCGGGCCCGAAGCAGCTCGGCTACTTCTCCGCCCGCTTTGGGACTCCGATCGTGGTGAACATCGCCTCGGGCGTCATCAGCACGATCTTCATGGTCATCACCTTCTTCGTCACGGGTGGCGGTCTCGGCGGCTACTTCGGCGCCGTCCTCGGCCTGGTCATCTCGACCACCACCTTCTCCTACATCCTCATCTTCCCCGCCCTGATCACCCTGCGCCGCAAGTACCCGAACGTGCCCCGGCCCTACAAAGTGCCGGGTGGAGACACAGGCGCGTGGGTTTGCGTGATCCTGGCCATGTTCTGGGTCGTGGCGGCCACGATCTTCTCTCTATGGCCGGGACTGCTCACCTCGGACTGGAGCGCCGACTACAACGGCGTTTCGCGCACGACGTTCGAGCTGTACACCTTCATCACAGTCGTCTTCCTGGTCGGAGTCGCGGTTGTCTTCTGGGCCGTCGGGCGTGGCCACGCCATCCACACCCAGCCCACCACCTCCCCGGGCACGCCGCTCCCGGCGGGCGCACCCGGAGTCTGACCTTAGTTCGCTGACGGGCCGGGTCCTCTCGGCCCGTCAGCCTTCGTACACCACTCGGCCGCCGACGATCGTGGCGGCCACCTTCAAGTCACCGAGCTCAGATGCCGGCACCCCGATGATGTCGCGGTCGAGCACCGCCACGTCGGCGAGCATGCCCTCAGCCAGAGTCCCCTTCTGATCCTCGGCGTGCTCGGCAAAGGCGCCCCCAAACGTCCACGCCGCCACCGCCTCAGCTAGCTTCAATCGCTGGTCCGGCAGCCAGCCGCCGGCAGGCTCACCTCCTCGGGTCCGGCGGGTGACTGCGACCTGAAGGCTCGCTACCGGGTCGAGGGGCACGACCGGCCAGTCGGTGCCAAAGGCGATCCTGGCGCCGGAATGGAGGATCGAGCGCCAGGGCCACCCGAAGGCGGCTCGCTCCGCGCCGACGTGGGGGAGCCAGACCTCGAACAGGTTGCGGTTGGGCTCGGCGTGCTGGGGCTGCATGCTGGCGATGACGCCCAGCTCGGCGAATCGCGGGATGTCGAGCGGTGATGGCGCCTCGATATGCTCGAGCCGGTGCCGCCGCTCGGGTGTCCCGGCGGCGAAAGCGTCGAGCGCCTGCCGGATCGCAGCGTCGCCGATCGCGTGCACCTGGACCTGCCAGCCGCGGGCATCGGCGGCTCGGACCGCAGCGGCGAGCTCGCCGGGCGCCCAAAGCGGCTCGCCGCGCTCTGTCATGCCCTCGTACGGCTCGAGCATGGCCGCCGTATGTGACTCGATGACGCCGTCGGCAAACGCTTTCAAGATTCCGGTCGAGACCCACGCGTTGTTTCGCCTTGACCGTGCAAGCTCTTCGTACTCGTCGAGGCGCTGCTTCCAGGTCGCCGCATCGAGGCCCGGCGCCATGTCGAAGGCCAGCCGCACCCGAAGAGACAGCTCGTCGTTGCGGTGCAGCGCCTCCCACAACTCCAGCTCGTCCTGACCCTCACCGGCTTCCTGGACGGATCCGATTCCGTGCTCGGCGGCCACTTGCATCCCGGCCCGGAGCGCGTCGAGATCCTGTTCCCTCGACCGCGGAATGTGGCGTGTCACGCCGAGCATTGCAGCCTCCTTCAGCACGCCGGACGAAGGGACGCCCCCGATCTTCAGCGCCTTCGAGTTCGCCCAGCCGGTGTGCGCGTCGAAGGACTCGAGATAGGCGGGCCGGTCGGGAACGAGCCGGTCCAGCAGCTCGACCGTGGGCATGCCTCCGGGGAACGCCGAGTAGAACCAGCCACGGCCGACCACCCACGGGCCCGCGTGAGCCGCGGCGTAGCGGGTGATCCGGCGTTCGACCTCGGCTTCCGTCTCGACTCCATGAAGGTCGAGCTCGTTCAGCGAGCGCGACGCCATCAGGAAGTGGACGTGCGCGTCATTGAATGCCGGGAGGATGCTGCCACCGCGCGCTTCGACAATGCGCGTGCTTTTGTCGCACAGCGAGAGGACGCCTTCGTCTGGCCCGACGGCGACGATGCGGTCGTTCAGCACCGCCACGGCGGTGGTATGTGCATGCGGCGGCCACACCGCGCCGCCAACGACCGCGAGCGAAGCACGCTCCACGGCAGCATTCTGCGTGAGTGAGACAATTCGCTTCCGATGAAGCTCCAGACCGACGTCGCCCGAGCATCGACGCTGCCCTCGAGCGCGTACCTCGAGCCGGCCGTGCTGGAGCGCGAGAAGGACGGGATCTTCGCGAGGACGTGGCAGCTGGTGGCGCACACGAACGAGCTGGCCCGAGTCGGCGACTTCAAGCCCGCCACCATCCTCGACGAGCCGATCCTGCTGACCCATGCGCAGGATGGAAAGCTGCGCGGCTTCTACAACGTGTGCCGGCATCGCGCCGCGCTGGTGGCGACGACGCGCGGCAACCGGCGCTCGCTGCAGTGCGGCTACCACGGCTGGGTCTATGGCCTGGACGGAAAGCTTCAGACGGCCCGCGAGATGGAGGGCACCGAAAACTTCGACAAAGCGGACTTCGGCCTCGTGCCGATCCGGGTCGAGACGCTCGGCCCCTTCGTGTTCGCCAACCTCGATCCGGAGGCCGCCCCTCTCGCAGACTGGATCGGCGCCATCCCTTCCGAGATCGCGGCCGCCGGCTACGACATGTCGAGCATGCGCCGCATCGAGCGTCGCGATTACGAGATCGCGTGCAACTGGAAGGTGTACGTCGACAACTATCTCGAGGGCTATCACCTGCCCATCGCGCACCCGGGACTGTTCAAGGAGCTCGAGTACGACCAGTATCGCGTCGAGACATTCCGCTACCACTCAAAGCAGCACGCGCCCATCCGCGAGCTAAAGCCGGGCGAGGTGCCGGGTCGCGACCGCCGCTACATCCGCATGCCGGGCGCGGAGGACAACGCCCTCTATTACTGGATCTTCCCCAACACGATGCTGAACATCTACCAGGACAACATCAGCACGAACGTCATCCTCCCGATCGGGCCCGACCGCACGCTCACCATTTTCGAATGGTTCTTCGCCGAACCCGGCACGGGTGCGGGCTGGGAGTCAATGCAGCAGACGATCGCGTTCTCTGACGAGATTCAGCTGGAGGACATCGCGGTCTGCGAGCAGGTGCAGAGAGGGCTGCGTTCACGCTCTTACACCCGAGGGCGATTTTCAGCGCTGCGTGAGAACGGAGTCCACCACTTTCAGTCCCTCGTCACCGAGTTCCTCGACCGGCCTTAACGTTCGGCCCGCCCTTCCTTGGCCTCGACGTACAGCTGCCTGGTACGCAGAAGGTTGCGCACGCGAAGGATCACCTCCTCGCGGTCGAAAGGCTTGAGCAAGAAGTCATCGGCGCCCAGGATCAGCGCGCTGTTTCGGGCCACGTGTCCGCTGTCGGCGGTCAGCATGATGACGGGCAGGTAGCCAAGGCTCAGTCGGGCGCTCCGAAGGCGGCGAAGCACCTCGAGTCCGTCGGGCTCCGGCATGTGGAGGTCGAGCAGGACGAGGTCTGGCTGGTACTCGGTGAAGACGATCTCCACCTGACGCGAGTCGGTCAGTCCGCGAACTTCGTCAACATGGCCGTCGAGGTAATGGGTGAGCAGCTCGATGTTCACCGGATCGTCGTCGACGATCAGCACACGATTCGGAGCGCTCAACCTCCCGACCCCTTCGCCGCTTGCAGCGGAAGCGTGAAGTGAAACTCGGAACCCTCGCCGACCGTGGTGTCGACCCAGATGCGGCCCCCCTGCATCTCGACGATCTGGCGGGCGATTGCAAGGCCAAGCCCTGTGCCGATGACCTTGCCGCTGGTCTTCTCGTAGCGCTCGTAGCGGCTGAAGAGGCGTTTCGCAAATTCGGGCGCTATTCCGGCGCCGTGGTCGCGCACGCTGACCTCGACGAAGCCTTCCGTCACGCGGCTGTCGACCTCGATCACGCCACCGTTTGGAGAATATTTGATGGCGTTGGTCAGCAGGTTGGAGATGATCTGCGCCAGCCGATCGGCATCGCACTGGACGATCGGCTCCGTGGGGTCGAGGGCGGTCGTGAATTGATGAATCTCGCTCGACGCGTGCGCTCTGTCAACTGCCCCCTGAAGGACCAGGTTCACATCCACCGGCTCGACGCGCAGCGTCAGGCGGCCGGCCTCGATGCGATCGAGGTCGAGCATGTCGTTGATCATGCGGTTGAGCCGCTCGGCGTCCTTGTTGATCTCGCCCGCGTAACTCTTGACCTCGTCCACCGGTAGGTCCGAGTCGCGAATCATCTCGCTGAAGCCCTGAATTCCAACGAGCCCGGTCCGGAACTCATGGCTGACCAGGGTGATGAACTCGCTCTTCAGCTCATTCAGCCGCTCGATTCCTGCCAGGTGCGCCATCGCAGCCTCGTTCGCTGCGTGATCTGCGTCGGTGTCCTCGTACATCGCGAGGAAGTACTCCACGCGGCCGGCCGCGTTCCGCACGGTCGTCGCGCTCCAGTGCAGCCAAACGGTCGTCTTGTCGAGTCGGACCATGTTGCTGTCCGATTCGATGGTGTCGACGTCCCCATTCCAGAGTGGCCGGAAAATCTCCGCGATACGTGCGAACTCGTCCGGATGCAGATATCGGGCGACCGGCGTGTCGATCGCGTCCTTTGCATCGAGCCTCATGAGCGCGGCCATGCGCGGGTTGACGTCGATGATCTTCATGCTGGGGGCCACGCGAGCGATTCCCAGCGGCGCATGGGTGATGATCTCGTCAAGCAACGCGCTCCGCCGCTCGACCTGGTTCTCCATGCGTTGGCTCTTCACCAGGAAAGAACGCGAGTCCCTGTGCGACAGGACCTGGCTTCCGACGAGCAGGATGCCGATGCATCCGGCAAGGACGGTCGAGAACTGATCCAGCACATGGTCGGTCGAGGCAAGCCGTATCGCGGTGATCGCGGCAGCCAGCACCGCGACCCACGGCAGCGCCAGCTGCCACAGCTCGATCGGGCCTTCGGCAGCCGTCGTCTCTTTGTCTGTGGTCGGCCAGAGGGGGGCGAGGGCGATCAGCAGATACCCGACCACCCAGCCGGCATCCAGCATGCTGCCGATGGCTTCGTAGGAACCGTTGGCGGTCAGATATGCGAACGCACTGTCGGCGAACGCATTGGCGGCCAGGCCGCCCAGCAGCAAGAGCATGCGGCCCCTTTCCCCCTTTCGGGCTCGACGCAGGGCGAGCACGAGCACGGTGATGGTGACGATGTCGCCAACCGGGTAAGCCACGCCGATCAGCTGGGCTGCCGGCGACGCTGATGAGCTGTCGTAAACCGCTCGAAGGCCCAGCGACCAGGCGACGAACACAAGCGAGGCGGCGATGATGGCGCCGGCGAGGAGCGCCTCGCCGCGCGTGGTCAGGCGGCTTGGCGCGGAGGTGAAGGCGAACACACCGGCGACGCCCAAAGGGATGGCCAGTAGGAAGCCGGCGTCGGCCGCCGAAGGAAAGGGGACGCTGACGCCCAGGCCGACCTCGTACACCGACCAGACCACCTCGCCGATGCCCCAGCAGGCGGCGGAGGCCGCGAACATCGCCCAGGCGAGTCGTGTCCGGCCCGTGTTCCGGTAGGCAGCGAAGCCGCAGCTGGCCGCGGCGGCCATGGCCGCAACCGCCTCGCCGATGTCGTCTACCGCGATGGTCACCTGATCGCCGCCGATGCGGAGGGCTGTCCAGGCCACGAATCCTGCGGCGAGGACGGCGGCCGAGGACGCGGCGATGGTGAACACGCGCCAGCCGCGAAACCCGAAGCCGGTCACGTTCAGCGCCGGGCGCGAAACCCGACCGGGTAGGGGGGCATGACCGAGCTGCGGCGCGAACGTGGGAGAAGGAGATCTCGCCACTACTTCTCGATTTGCACGTTAATTCAACCCATTTTCAATTAACATGACCGGGCAGTACTTGTAACACAGCCGCGAGGGGTGTCGCGCCGGCTATGTGGAGGAACTGCAATCGACGCACTGATTTGTGAGACCGGCACGGAACGCCGACCGATGGTCGACGCGATCGAGGCCGACTTCGATGAGCCTGGTCTTGGCACCACGGTAGCCGTGGTTCTGACGGCATGCGCCGCAACGTCGCTGGCGATCCTGCCAGCTGCGATCGCGCTGCACGCGCCGGGTGTCCCGCCCGGCTGGGTGATGGGTGCTGTGGGAACGCTCGCCGCTGTCATCGCTGTGGGGAAGCTGGCAGCGATGATCTGGGGCGCCGCTTCGCGCCTTTGGGGTTTGCACCGGGCCAGCGTAGCCGCCGCGTACGCGGATTGAACCCTGGTTCGTCCCACTCGGTCCCTTTCGCGGACACCGGTCTGTGCCGCAGAGGAGGTGATTTGAATGCGCAAGCTGCTTTTCGCTGCCATCCTGGCGACGATCCTCGTCCTCGTGCTGTCGATGGGCGTCGGAGCTGACAACGTGACTCCCTGCTGCCACTAAAACTCAGCCTTCCTTCAATGTTTCGTCTATTCATCTTTGTCAAGTAGCAAATAGTCAGATAAGCTGACGTTATGTCAGAGGTGTACGCGCACCCAGCCGCAGACGGCCCGAGGGAGGTCGGGAAGGCGACCTCGGGCCGGCGCGGGCGGCGAAAGGGAGTCGAGATCAAGGCCGGCACCGCCAAGCAGGCGAGGCTCGAGGCGGGGCTGAGCCTCGGCCAGGTCGCGGGCACGGAAATCAGCCGCACGGCGATTTACTTCGTGGAGACGGGCAAGGCCAAACCGTCTATGGAAACGCTCAAGCTCATCGCCTCACGGACGGGCCGGCCGCTTGATTTCTTCCTCAGCAAGCCGAGCACGATGGAACCCCGTTCGTCTGCGGGTACGATCGAGATCGAGCGCCTGGTCGTCGCGGGCGACCACGCGCACGCACTCAGCGCTGCCGAAAGCCTGCTTGCCGTGGAGCGCGACCCGGAGATCGCAGCGCGGATCAAGTTCCTGATGGCGACCGCGCATCTCAGGCTTGCGCAGCCCGTCCGCGCGCGCCGCCTTGCCGCGAGCGCTCGAGCCTATTTCGAGTCTGCCGGCGACCTGCTGATGACTGCCGAGTGCCTCGGCAGCGAAGCGTCGGCCGCCTACCTCGTCCACGACCCGGGCGCGCTCGCCCTCGCCGAAGGGGCGCTCGCCACGTGCAGGAGCCTCGATCCGCCCGCGCCCATCACCGAAGCCCGGCTGCTCGCGATCCTGGCCAACGTGCACCTCACGAACAAAAACTGGCAGGCCGCGATCGACGCGTACGAGCTCGCGGTCGCCGCCGGCGACGTGATCCAGGACCTGCGCCGGCTCTCGCTCACGTACAGCGGACTCAGCTATGCGTACCAGGAGCTCGGCCGTTTCAACGAGGCTGCGCGCTACGCCCATCGGGCGATTGGAATCCACGAGACCCTGTCCGACCGTATATCTCTGGCGCGATCGGAGAACAACCTTGGCGTCCTCTTGATGAAGCACGGAGACCTTGCCGACGCCCAGGGCCATATCGAGCGGGCGCTCAGCCTGTTCGAAGAAGCCGGAGTCGAACCGCAGAGGGCGAACCTGCTCATGAGCATGTGTGAGCTTTATCTGCTTCGAGGCGACGTCGAGGCTGCCGAGCGCTGGGCGCGGGACGCCCTCGAGCTCGCGACGCGTGCCTCTGAGGCGGTCAACGTCGGCGAAGCGCATGTCTGGCTCGGCCGGATCGCAGATGCCCGCGGCGATCAGATCCATGCAGACGCCGAGTTCGGCGCCGCCTTCGAGCTGCTCCAGGACCCGAGCTCCCGCCAGCGCTCGAGTGAAGCGCATGCCCTGTACGCGGAGGTCCTCGAGCGCAGGGGCGACCTCGGCGCGGCCGTTCACCACCTCAAGCGTGCGCTGGCCACCCAACAGGGAGCTGCAGGCGACTCGAGAGCCGCGATCGCCTGAGTCGGGGTTTCTCGAGAGCCGGCTCACCGCCCCCTGTATCGTTCCAATCGTTTGGCTAAGACGCCTTGAATTCGTTGAATTAACACTACAATCTCAAGGCTGTGGACCACTTAACAGGGTCGCCGAAGGGATTTTGAAGCCGTGGCCCTCGTTCTGGTCGTCGACGATGGAGTCGCGAACCGCGAACTGATCCAGGCATACCTGGCCGGGATCGACTGCACGGTCCGGCTCGTCGAGGATGGTGCCGCCGCCCTCGAAGCAATCGAGACCGACGCGCCCGACCTCGTCCTGCTCGACGTGCAGATGCCCGGCATGGACGGGTACGAGGTCTGCCGCGCGATCAAGGCGATGCCGCGCGGCCGGCTCCTGCCGGTGGTCATGATCACCGCCCTCAACCAGACAGGCGACAGGGTCGCGGCCCTGGAGGCGGGAGCGGACGACTTCATGGTCAAGCCCGTCGAACGCGTCGAGCTCGTCGCGCGGGTGAGGTCTGCGCTGCGGCTCAAGGCGCTGTACAACACGCTGGACAGCGCCGAGCAGGTGATCTTTTCCCTGGCTTCGGCGGTCGAGGCGAAAGACTCGTTCACCGAAAGGCACACCCAGCGAGTCGGGGAATCGGCGCGGCATGTGGGACGTCGGCTTGGCCTTCCGGAGTTCGCCCTGGACGCGCTGTATCGCGGAGGCGTAATTCACGACATCGGCAAGATCGGCGTGCCAGACGCAATTCTGCTCAAGCCGGGGCCACTCGATGAGACCGAGACGGCGCGCATGCAGGCGCACGTGGTCATCGGAGAGAGCATCGTCAGGCCGCTCCGCTCAGGTTCGAACCTCCTGCCCATCATCCGACACCATCACGAGCGCTACGACGGTCGCGGCTATCCAGATCGCCTCACCGGAACGGGGATCCCGCGACTTGCCCGCATCGTCTCCGTCTGCGACGCCTTTGACGCGCTGGTCAACGACAGGCCATACCGGAAGCGCCGCTCCATCGAGGAGGCGATTGCGGTGCTGCGCAATGGAGCCGGGACTCAGTGGGACCCTGAGATCGTCGAGGTCGTCACCAGCGACAGCCTGAGCCTCCAGGACCTCGGCGCGGCCTGAGGTAGACGGGATTTGACCACGCTTCAGAACATCGGAGCGCTTGCGTTCGTCCTCCTGGGCGTGGCGACAGCAGTCCGTTGGGCGCGTCAACGCACACCGTCGACGGGCTTTCTTGCGCTCGCCATCATCCTGCTCTCGTTCGTCACCGTGGCCGGCCGGCTCGCGGCGCTGCTGAACCTCAGCTCGATGGCGGTGACCTCGGTCACCCTCGTGGCCTTCATGGGGTCCGCTTACGCGCTGCTCCGCTACCGCGACTCGCTGATACCTCTGTCTCGCACCTGGCACCTGGTCGCGATCGTGGCAACGGCCGGCGTGACCGCGGCCTTTTTGGCGAGCCAGGCGCTGGTGGCTGCGCAGGTGGTCCCGATAACGGTGGAGACCGTGGCCGCGTTTGCGCTCATCTGCGTCTGGGCGGCGCTCGTGCTGGAACCGATCATCCGGTTCTGGCTGGTCGCCCGATCTCTGCCGGCCGTCCAGGCGTGGCGGCTGCGATCCCTCAGCCTTGGCTTTGCCGCCATCGTCGCGATCCTTCTGTTCGCGATCGCCGGGCAAGCGATCGCTCGACAACCGGCCGTGCAGGTGGCGATTCAGGTTGTGCTGATCGCGATCGTGCCGCTGCTTTACGTGAGCCTGTCCCCTCCGGCCTGGCTGCGCCGCGAGTGGCGTTCGGCGGAAGAGGAGGGCCTGCAGGGTTTCATGGCGGACCTGCAGCTGAGCGAAGACAGCGATGCGCTGGCCAACCGGGCGATCGAATGGGCGATGCGGCTGGTAGGCGGAGCCTCGGCGGCCAGCTTCGACGGCAGCCGGCAGGTTCGCGCGTCCGTGGGCCTGACCCCTGGCCAGCTCGAAGAGCTGCGAGATCGTCTTGAAGGGCTTCCGGAGGGCGTCAGTCGGGCCACCATCGGCGGGTCGGCTCACACCGTGCTCGTGCTGCCGGTCTCAGGACTGTCGAGCTCCGGGTCCCTGGTCGTCCTCTCCGGCCCCTTCTCGCCCAGCCTGGGCGGTGACGAGGTCAGCCGCGTTCAGCAGTTCATGAGCGCGTTCGCCACTGCGCTCGACCGGCGACACCTCATCGAAAGGCTGAAGGAGACCAACGCCCGGCTTCTGGACGCGGACCGGCACAAGAGCGTGTTCCTGGCGAGCATGAGCCACGAGCTGCGAACGCCCCTCAACGCCATCCTGGGGTTCTCCGAGCTCCTGATCGACGCGCCCGACGGCCAGTTCCCCGCCGCGACCCGCACCCGATTCCTCCAGCAGATCCACGCCAGCGGCAAGCACCTGCTCGGTTTGATCAACGACATCCTCGACCTCTCCAAGATCGAAGCCGGCCAGATGGAGCTTCGCCTGCAGACCGTGTCGGTGGCCGACGTCGTTGCCCAGGTGCTCAGCACGGTGGAACCTCTCGCCGCCCAGAAGCAGATCAGGATCCAGACCGGCGAGATGAACGCGGGGGAGATTACCGCCGACGCCGGCAAGCTCAAGCAGATGCTGCTGAACCTGGTGGCCAACGCGGTCAAGTTCACGCCCGACGCAGGCGAGGTGACGGTGTCCTCCTCCAGGCTCGAGAAGACAGTCGAGATCGCCGTCGCCGATAACGGCATAGGCATCGCCCCGAAGGACCACGCTCGCGTGTTCCAGGGATTTCAGCAGGTCGACTCGGGCATGGAAAGGCAGCAGGCGGGCACGGGATTGGGCCTGCACCTGACCAGGCGCTTTGCCGTCCTGCACGGTGGTGACGTCCTGATCGAAAGCCAGCTCGGCAAGGGCAGCGTCTTCACCATCACGCTGCCCATCGAGGCGCGCCAGGGCGCAGCCCCAATGCCCAAACAGGCAAAGGACGGCAAGGTCGACAGAGCAGATAAACGTCCCCTGGTGCTCATCGTCGAAGACGATCCTGCGGCGGCGGAGCTGTTGACGCGGCAGATCGACCAGGCCGGCTTCCAGGCCACAGTCGCCCGCACCGGCGCCGAAGCCCTTGCGAAGGCACGCGAGCACAAGCCGGACGCGATCACCCTGGACATCCTTTTGCCAGACCTCGACGGCTGGGAGGTGCTGACGCGACTGAAGCGGGCGGAAGAGACCAGCGACATACCCGTGGTCGTCGTCAGCGTCGTCGACAACCCCGAGCTCGGCATGGCGCTTGGCGCGCTTGACTACTTCGTCAAGCCTGTGCCGGCCAAGGAGCTGATGAGCCGTCTCACCAGGTTCAAGCTCGAGGGCAGGTCGGGCAAGCAGATGAAAGTCCTGGTCGTCGACGACGAGCCGGCGAACCGCGAATGGCTGCAGGGGGTCCTGGAGCCCGCCGGCTTCGCCGTCATCCTCGCCTCAGGCGGCAAGGAGGCGATCGAGCTCGCCCGCTCGAGCCCGCCGGACCTCGTGTTGCTGGACCTGATGATGCCCGAGGTCACAGGCTTCGACGTGGTCGAGGCGCTGCGTGACAAGGCTTCGACGCGCGCCATCCCGATCATGGTTTTGACGGCCAAGACGCTCACCGACAGCGACATCAGGCAGCTCAACGGGCATGTCTCCACCATTCTCCGCCGCGGTTCGACGGGCGCCGCGGACCTGCTTGGACTGCTGCGGCAGGTGGTCGCGCCGCAGGGGATCAAATGACAGAACCGATGATCCTGATTGTCGAGGACAACGCTGCCAACCAGCTGCTCGTGTCGGCCGTGCTCGATCGCGAGGGCTATCGAATCGAGCTCACGGCCAGCGCGATCGAGGCTCGGGAGGTAATCGACCGAGGTCTACCCAACCTCATCCTGATGGACGTTCAGCTGCCTGGCGTCGACGGGCTGACCTTCACGCGCCAGCTGAAGGCGGACCCGGTCACGGCCCATATCCCTGTGGTGGCCCTGACCGCGCTCGCGATGTCCGGCGATCGTGAGCGGGCCCTCGCCGCCGGCTGCGCCGGCTACATCTCAAAGCCGATCAACACGAGAACTTTCGCCGACGAAGTTCGAGGCTACCTGCTGGCCAAGGCGTGAGATATGAGCGGGAACCCGGATGGTTCCCGCTCATCGCCCGGTCGCTGCGCGACGGGGCTGCTCACCCTCCGGTATATCGATGGGACTTAATTCAGAATCTGAAGCCCGGCCACGACTGCGTGATAAGGACAAAGTTGCGGCTGGGTGAAACCCAGCCGCCCATGCGACGCTAGCTCAGACTTCGGAGGCTTGGTTGGCGTATTCCAGCGAGTCGACGAGTGCGAGCAGAGAGGCCTCGATGATGTTGCTCGAGCAGCCGACGGTGGTCCACCGCTTGAGGCCCTGGCCTGACTCGATCAGGACTCGCGTCGTTGCGGCGGTGCCCGCGTCGCCGTCGAGGATGCGCACCTTGTAGTCGTGCAGCGTCACGCCGCTCAGGCCCGGGAACTGTGGGCTCAGCGCCTTCCGAAGCGCGGCGTCGAGCGCATTGACCGGGCCATTTCCGGTGGCCGCGGTGTGATACAAGGTGCCGCCGACCTCAACCTGGACCGTCGCTTCGGCGTGGACCGATCCGCCGTTCTTGCGGACCTGCGTGGTGAAGTCGGCGACGGTCCATGGCGCCTGGTAGCCAGGCTGCAGGCGGCGCACCAACATCTCAAATGACGCGTCGGCCGCCTCGTAGGAGTAGCCGCGATGTTCGAGCTCTTTCAAGTGCTGGACGAGCCATTTGGTTTGCGGGTCGTCTCGGTCGAGCTCCAACCCGAACTCGCGAGCCTTGGCCAGCACGTTGCCCCGGCCTGAAAGCTCCGAGACGAGCACGCGCCCTTCGTTGCCCACCAGTGAGGGGTCGATGTGCTGATAGGAGTCTTTGTGCTTGAGGACCGCTGCGACATGCTGCCCGCCCTTGTGCGCAAAAGCGCCGTGGCCGACGAACGGCTGCTGCAGCGGCAGGGCAAGGTTCGCGATCTCCGCGACCATGCGCGAGAGATCGCTGAATCGCGCCACGGACGTGTCGGGCAGAGCGTCGAACCCCAGCTTCAAGACGAGGTTCGCGACCACCGAGACCAGGTTCGCGTTTCCGCAGCGTTCGCCGTAGCCGTTGATCGTGCCCTGGACCATGTCGGCCCCTGCAATCACGCCCTCGAGCGTATTGGCGACGGCCAGCTCGCAGTCGTTGTGGGTGTGGATCCCGACGCGTGTGGGCAGGCCGGCGGCCTCGAGGGCGCGGCACACGGCTTCCACGGCGCGCCCGATCTCGGCCGGCTGGCTGCCGCCGTTCGTGTCGCAGAGGACGACCCACGCCGCGCCCGCTCGAGCGGCCGTGAGGCATACCTCGATCGCATACTCCGAGTCGCGCGCGTAGCCGTCGAAGAAGTGCTCGGCATCGAAGATCAGCTCGCGACCGAGGCCCCGGCCGTAGGCCACCGACTCCTCCACCATGGCCAGGTTCTCGTTGTTGGTGGTTTGCAGCACGGTGCTCACCTGCCAGGAATCGCTCTTGCCGACCAGGGTCCAGACTGGCGCGGCGCTTCTGGTCAGAGCCGCCAGGTTGGCGTCGTCCTCGCAGCGGCCGTTGGCGCGGCGGGTTGCGCCGAACGCCGCCAGCCGCGCGCGCTCTAGCGGGTGCTTCTCAAGGCTCGCGAAAAGCTCCTCATCCTTCGGGTTGGAGCCGGGGAAGCCGCCTTCCACGTAATCGAAGCCAAGCTCGTCGAGAGCGCGCGCGATGCGAACCTTGTCGGAGGCTGAGAAAGACACGGCTGGACCCTGCGCCCCGTCCCGCAGCGTCGTGTCGTAGACAACGATCCGCCGATTCACAGACACAAAAAAACCTCCCGACCTTGTGGCCGGGAGGTCCAACGACTCAAGCGACGTGCCTTAAGTCGGGGGACCTCCCCGGATAATCTCGATCTCGATCGCAATCTCGAGCCAGTTGCGCATTGGTGGAAGGCTAGAGCATCGGCGCCCTGTCCGCATGGATTCAGGCACCAAATCCGCAGGCTTCGGTTAGTGGGAGGCCGACACCTCTTGAGTTCGCACGCTGACCTGCATCGTGCCGGAAGCGGACCCGACGTAGATGCCGCGGGTAGGCGCGGCGTCGCTGTAGTCGCGCCCCACGGCCAGCCGCACATGGTGATCGGACGTTCGCACCGGGTGCGTGGCGTCGTAGCCGACCCAGCCCTGGCCTGGCACCCAGGCTTCCGCCCATGCGTGCGAGGCTGGGGCCACGCTCCTGGCGCCGCCGGTTGCCCGCTCCGAGTGGATGTACCCGCTTACGTACCGCGCGGGAACGGCCATCGCCCGTGCGACGGCGATGAAGAGATGAGCGAAGTCCTGGCACACTCCCGCGTGCAGCGCGAGCACCTCGTCGACGGCGCTGTAGACGTTGGTGACCGCCCGGTCGTAGGCGAAGTCGCGGCTGATCTCGAGCGTCAGCTCGTCAAGCGCAAGCTCGACCGAGGCGCCGGAGCTCAGGTCGGCGATCGGGTGCCGGCTCGCCAGCTCGCGAATGCCGGGGACGTCTTTGACCGGCGCCCGATAGCGCAGAAAGTCGTGCACCAGCTCCTCGCCCGGGTCCGGGTCGAGCTCGCGGCCGGTTTCGACCACGGACCTGCTCGTCACGCCCAGCGTGGTGTGCGGACGGACCAGGTTGAAGTAGTGCACGTTGTTTCCGTAGCCGTCGCGATACGTGCGCGGCTTGATCCCTGAGCTGACGTCCAGCTCGAACTCCACGCAGCGCTGCCCGTTTCCGTCCATGGGTCGGAGGCGTACCTCCATCACGGTCTCCGCGATCGGGCCGGAATATCGGTAGCGGGTGCTGTGCACGATCTCGAGCTTCATTGCTGCTGTGGCATGGCTCGCCCCTCGTCGCCGATCACGTTCGCGGGCACCTTGCTCGGGTGAAAGTAGGTCTCCCGCATGGCCAGCTCGAGCTGCCGCAGCGTGTCTTTGGTCTCGGTTTCAAACTCCCGCGGGCGCTCGGCGACGATCTGGGGGTTCGCCTCCAGGAACATTCCACGCAGTCGCGACAGGATGCGCTTCGGTTTTGAACGGTGGCCCGGACCGTCGATCCTGGTGACCGAGTCGAGCGCAACCTGGGCCGAGAAAAGGGCGGAGCGCGGCAGGGTCGGGTCGAGGAGCAGGCATTCGATCACGCGCTCAGGGGTCACCCCGCCCGAGTACCGCGCCTGGTACGACTCGAACGCGAAGCAGGACTTCAACACCGCGGACCACTCGAGGGCATCCTCCGGCGCGTCGGCCAGCTCGGCCGACTTGCGGGTCACGATGGCTGTCACGTTGGCCGTCCGCTCGAGGAACTTGCCGAGGCGGACGAAATCCCGCGCCTCACCGAGCTGCATCGTGTCCATCAGCAGGCCGTCGACGAGCCTGATGCTCAGCTGCACGTCCGTCAGAAATGGATAGAGGTCCGGCTTCCAGGTGGGTTCCTGCACCCGCCAGTGCAGGGCGTTGACCTGTTCGTACAGCTCGGTGGGCAGGGAGGGACGAACCGCTTGCGCGGCCAGGCGTGCCGCGGCCACGCTCGACCGGACCGAGGGCCCCAGCGAACCCGTGACCACCACCTCGACCGCCTGGTCCCGGCGGCTGGTGTCGCTGCCCCGCCACCCCGCCAGCTCCATGAACCTCGTCCAGAACTCGGGTCCCGGCTCGTCTGTACGGTCGAGCGAGAGCGCGACGTGCACGCCAAGGATGCGGGCGAGATGGTCGGCACGCTCGAGGTGGCGGCCGAGCAACGTCAGTGAGGTGGCCCCCCGGCTAAGCACCTTCGCCCTCGGCCTCGTCTTGATCGTCTTCTGCCATGACCCACGTGTCCCGGCTGCCGCCGCCCTGCGAGCTGTTGACGACCAGCGACCCGTCCTTGAGCGCGACCCGGGTCAGCCCGCCGGGCGTGACGTGAACTTCGGGGCCCGTGAGGACGAACGGGCGCAGGTCCTGATGCGTCCGGCGCAGGCGCCCTCCGTCGAAGACCGGCTGCACCGACAGGGCCACCACCGGCTGGGCGATGAAGCTCCGCGGCCGCGCCTGGATTCGCTGCCGGAAGTCTTCGCGCTGCTCCTTGGTCGACTCCGGGCCGATCAGCATCCCGTATCCGCCCGAGGCGTCGACGGTCTTCACGACCAGCTGTTCCAGGTGCTCGACCACGTAGCGGCGGTCTTCGTCGAACGCGCAGAGATAGGTCTCGACATTCGGCAGGATCGGGTCCTCGCCGAGGTAGTAGCGGATGATCTTGGGCACCATCGCGTAGACCGCCTTGTCGTCAGCGACACCGTTTCCCAGCGCATTGGCGATGGCCACGTTCCCGGCCCGGTACGCGTTGACCAGGCCGGCGACGCCGACCAGGGATTCCTGCCGCCCGAAGATCGGATCGAGCCAGTCGTCGTCCAGCCGCCGGTAGATCACATGCACCGGCTTGAGGCCGCGCGTGGTGCGCATGAAAACGTGGTCCTGGTCGACCACCAGGTCGGTCCCCTCCACCAGCTCGATCCCCATCTGCTTGGCGAGGTACAGGTGCTCGTAGTAGGCGGAGTTGTTGATGCCCGGCGTGAGGAGGACCACGGTCGGATCGTCCACGCCCCTGGGCGCGAGCCATCGCAGGTGGCGCAGCAGCTCGTGGACGTAGCCTTCGACCGGCCGCACGGGGTGCCCGGCGAAAAGGTCGGGCAGCACGCGCTTCATGACGTGGCGGTTGGCGAGCACGTAAGAGACGCCTGACGGCGTGCGCAGGTTGTCCTCCAGCACAAAGAAGTCGCCCTTGTGGTCCCGGACGAGGTCGATGCCCGCGATGTGTGAGTGGATTCCGTGCGGCACGGGCAGGCCTTCGATCTCGCGAAGGTACTGCGGGCTGGTGAGGACGATCTCCGGCGGGACCGCCCGCTGATGCAGGATGAGCTTGCGCCCGTACACGTCGTCGAGGAAGAGGTTCAGGGCCGCGAGGCGCTGCTTGAGCCCCGCCTCCAGGCGCTTCCAGGTGTGGGCTGAGATCAGCCTCGGGATGATGTCGAAGGGGAAGACCTTCTCCGTCCCCTGCGCATCCGGGTACACCGCAAAGGTGATCCCGTGGTTGCGAAACATCTGCATGGCGAGGTCGTGCCGGCGGGCCAGCTCCTTCGGTCCCAGGTGGTTGAGCTGCTCGTAGAGGCGCCGGTAGGCTGGTCTTGGCCGGCCGGGTCCCGCAAGCATTTCGTCATAGAACCCGTCTACCTGGTATCCGGCATCAAGGGATTTCATG
>DASQAU010000137.1:0-11239 GCA_035635595.1 Candidatus Eiseniibacteriota bacterium | reverse complement strand
CGCGCGACCGGCCACTCGTGCTCCTCTTGCAGGTACGATCCGCCGCGTCCGGTTCGGATTTCGAGGCGCACGGGCGGCTTGTCCATGATGCCGTTGTCGATTCCCTTGAGCCAGTGATCGAAAAAGGCCACGTGTTGGTCGACCACTTCCGCGGAGTAGGCCTTCATGAACCAGTCCTCCCAGAAGTCAAGCTTCTTGTTCGACGTGGGAGTGTTCAGGTACGTCTCGCTGCTGCCGAGCTGGTGGAAGTGGGAGGGATGCGTCGTCACGGCGACCGACCACAGCGGTACCGTCACGTTGCTGAGGTCGGGACTCATGAAAACCTCGGCCCGGGGTCCGAAGATCGCCGAGGGATCAGAGTCCTTGAAGGGATTGGACCTCGCCATCGCCATGAAGTCCTTCGCCCTCACCTCGCCACAGATCGCGGGTACCACCCCACCCGCGAACCACATGGGGAAGAACTGCTCGTTGAGGATGCCCCCGGTATACACGACCTCCTCATAGAGGTCGGCATCCGTGCCGATTGCGATCATCGCCTTGAGGTGCGGCGGTCGGAGGCTTGCCACCGCGTGCTGATTCATCGCGTAATACGACATGCCCCACAAGCCGACGCTCCCGTTTGACCAGGGCTGTACACCGGCCCATTCGATCGCGTCGTAAAACGCCTCCGCCTCGTCGATCCCCCAGATGCCGAGGGTGCCCGGGCTCTTGCCGGCGCCCGGGCCGTCGACGCGGACGAGCGCGTAGCCACGCGGGACCCACGTCGCCGTGTTCGTGCTCTCGTGGTTCTCGTACTCATATCCGTCCGGATTGCCCAGGAAGTACCGTTCCTCCATCACCTCATGGTGCTCAGCGTCCTCGTCGCTGCAGATGGAATGGTGGACAAACGCCCTACCGTAAACGCCGCAGTTCATGACGACAGGCACCGGTTCCTCGGTGTCCGGACGGTAGACGTCCGCATACACGAATGAGCCGTTCTTCAGCGGCACCTTGACGTCGCGGAAACGCCGGATGCCGAGCACGTTGCGGCGAACCTCGTTGCGCGCGGCGGCCGGCGATCTGAGCGTTCTGGACTTGCCGTCGGTGAAGACGTTCGCCCGATTCAGGTCATCGAGGAGATTCGCGACGACCGGGTCCTCCGTGAAAGCCAGGACAGGATCCGCCGGGGCGCCTGGGAGCGACATCAGCCGGTAGCCGAAGTCGATGCGGCGACGTCCCACCAGCGCGTGGATCTCCGGCGTCAAGGTGGTTCCGTTGTCGGGGTTGCCGTCCTGATCGAGCGTCTGGAGGAAGCGGGCGATGTTGGTCAGACCAGGATCGGCCAACTTGTCGAGCTTCCCGTCGACCCTCGCAACGATGTCGGCGAGTGTGAGCCGCTCCGCACCCCGGGCCGCGCCGACCAGAACCGAACCGACCGAGAACGTGACGACCTCGTCGTCCTCGAACTCGAAGGTCCCATCGTGGTCCGTGACGCCCGAGCAGGTGGGGGTTTCGAACTGCAGGCCAACAACCGGTCCCGCAAACCTTCCTCTACGCAGCATGAATCTCCTCTCCAGGTCGAGCACTGGCGTTGCGGGCGGTGACTGCGGCAAACCCGCCGAGGGCCGCGCCACAGAACGACATCGAGAGTGCGGCCGTGGCGGTCCTTCGACGAATCACGCCTTCCTCCTAAGAGTCTTGCCGATCATGCTTTTAGGGGAAGTTGAAGGAAGGACGAGTGACGATCGCCGGTGTGGATGACATGCCGGCCATGGTTGTCGGACGGAACGTTGTCAACTCCGGGCATCACGCCACCCAGCAGATGGTGGCCGCTGATGACGAGCCGCAACTGCTCGCCCGGATTCAGCGCCAGCCCGATCGGGAACAGGTCGATGTCCACGCTGGCGATCTCTCCGGGGGCAAGCTTCTCGACGCGGTCGAAGCTGTGGACCGGCACGGTGTCGGTCGAGCTCGCCTCATCGAGATGCCGTAGGGACACGCGGAGGCGACCGTTGGACCCCTTGTACTTCAGTATCGCCGCGCCCTGTCGTGTGAGCGCTTGCATCTGAGGTCCGTGATTGGGGACGTTGAACTGTTCGAGCTGCTGGCCGTCGGCATCCAACTTCTGGAGGAAGACGAAGAGGTCCATGTCATCCGAGCCGTCCGCCTCGACCCACAGATGCACCTTGGGGTAGCCGACGAACTCGGTCGGCGAGTCGACATGGACAGTGAATGACGCGCGACCCTCTTGCGATTCCGCGTCGTAGCTCGCTGTGACGCCGGCCGCCGGTGCTTCCGTGGTCAGCGCCTGGGAGGCCGCGTCCAGGTAGTACTTGACCTCATCGACGTCTTCGGGCGGGAACTCGCCTGCCGGCTGGTTAATGCGGTCGTTGCCTTCGAGGTCGAGGACCGAGTAGCGCACGCGCGGCGTCTCTTCCCAGCCGTTGTCGATGCCCTTGAGGAAGTGGTCGAAGAAGCGGAGCAGGTCGTTCACATTGGCCTCTTCGTAGTAGTCCGGCCACTCCATGGTGTTGTGGATGCGCAGCCACTTCTCGGCGGAGGCGATCCTTCGCCAGCCCCGGAAAGTTCCAGGCGTGTGGATCATGTTCGAGTAGCTCGCAACGATGTATGCGGGAACGGTGATGTTCTCGAACTTGGGGATCTTCGACTCCCAGAGCGCGTCCATCAGGGGGTGGCGCTCGCCTTCGGCGACGAGGTCCTCGCGCTGGCTCTTGCCAACGAAATTGCTCACGAGGCGCCGCGGAAAGGGGTAGTCAGGTATCCCGCCGCGCATGACGAGGTCGCGATAGATATCGCTCATGCCTTCCCACGGAGCGATGGCCGCGAGATGCGGTGGCTGCTCGGCCGCAGCGAACCATTGCGAGATCGCAAGATAGGAGTTTCCGCTAGTCCCGACTTTGCCGTTGCACCATTCCTGGACACCCAGCCACTCGATGAGGTCATGGCACTCCTGACCTTCTCGGCGGCTCCACACGCGTATATCGCCCTCGGAGTTGAATGAGCCCGGCGTGTCGGGATTGCAGACCGCGTAGCCATGGGCGCACCAGAAGGCTGGGTCGGGGCCCTCGAACTTCATGAGACCGGAAACCGCTCCGGTGTCCATTCCCAGCAGCTCGAAGAGCTGGACGTACATCGGGGCATTGCCCCGACTCTTGCCGTACGGGCTCCACGCCACGATCACAGGCACCTTCTCGGTGCCGGCTGGACGCAGCACGTCGACGTAGATGGTCGCGCCGTCGCGCAGGACGACGGCGACGTCCTTCTCCAGAACGATCTCGACAGGAAGTGGCTTGAAGCGAGGCTGCACCTGGAACCCCACCGGTAGGGTTCGCGTCCCCTGTTCGAAGCGGCTGAACAAGCCCTGCTCGCCCGCCTCGTCATAGGCGGAAGCTGGGACGAATACAGCCTGATCGTCTTCAACCATTGCGTTCACGTCCTTTTCTTGCTTCATTGCTATTACCTGCCTTGCTTCGCCGGCACGATTGGCAACTGCACGTAGCTCGGATGCTCGGGGCCGGTGTACACCGTGTTGGTCGCGCCGACGTGGTAGCTCTCGTCGTAGCTGCGGTTGGTTAGGCCTGCAGGTGAATAAGGCTGAACGTCAATCCGCAGCCTGCACCCCTTGCGGATGAGCGCGCTGCTCGGATTCAGCCCGACCTCTATGGCGACGATTTCGCCGTTTCCCAGGGGCTGGTGATCCGCCTTGGCATGCGTATGGACCGGCCAATAGTCCGTTGACCTCGTGTTGTCGAGCTTGCGGTGGGACACCTTCAGCAACCCATGCCCGACTGGATGAATGTTCGCTGGATCGATCGGCGGCACCATGGACTCGTAGCGAATTTCCCGGTCGTTCTCATCGATCACGCGCAGGGATACGAAAACATCCATGTCGTTACTCGTCGACGACACCCATAACCCGGCTTTCATGTATCCCGTCAGGACCATGTCCTCGGTCAGGGGATCGGTGACGAATGAGATGCCAGTCGACCAGCGCGGAGTGCCACCGGCAAATCCCGTCGGGGCAGGAATCGGCCGGCCCCGCTCGAGATTGGCGTCGTAGCTCGCAGACGTTTCGGTGGCAGGGATGGTCTCGCCAATGCGCAGGAAGTCACTCCGACGTCCGTCTCCCGCCCAGTCCGAGGCTGTCGCATCGAGGTACCAGCGGCGGTACGCGGTCCGAGCGATGGGCCATTCCGCCTCGTCGGAGACGTAGTGCGCGCCGTTTCCCGTCCGGACCTGGACTCGAACTGGTGCGCCATCCATCGCCCCGTTGTCCAGCCCCTTCAGCCAGTGGTCGAAAAACCGCATGTGCTCCGCGATCGTTGAAGCCTTGTAACTGTGTGGGAACCACGCATCGACGAAATCGAATTTCTTCGCCCGTGCTCCAGTCGAGTGAATGAAGGTCTCGCTGCTGCCCAGCTGGTGGATCACGACACCGGTCTGCGGTCCGACGATCCACACCGGCGCCGTGGCCTTCGCGATTTCGGGACGCATGAAGATCGACCCATGCGCGCCATATTCAGCGGGCTCATTGAACGGAGTGGCCAACATGCGGGTTCGCCAGTCGGTTTCCCGCCGTTCGCCGCAGTAGTTGTGGCCGGCCATCACCGCCCGCCACCAGTTCCAGAAACCTTCCCCGAAGAGACCGCCGCCATAAAGGGCCTCGTTGTACAAGTCGGAGTCGGTACCGAGGGCGATCATCGCTTTGAGATGGGGCGGTTGCAGGCTCGCGACAGTGTGCTGGGTGATCGCCAGGTACGACATTCCCCACAGGCCGACGTTGCCGTTGGACCAAGGCTGCGTTCCAGCCCATTCGATTGCGTCGTAATAGTCCTGCGCCTCTTGGACGCTGAAGGGGGCTTGCAAACCGGGGCTGTTCCCGACGCCGCGTCCATCGACTCGAATACACACGTAGCCATTCGGAACCCATACCGACGAGTCGACGCTCTCGTGGTTCTCGTATTGAAGGCCGTCCGGATTACCGGTGAAGTAGCGGTCTTCGATCTCTTCCTTGCGCGCTGCGTCCTCTTCACCGCAGATGCAGCCGTGGTCGAAGCTCTTCCCGTAGAAGCCCTGGCTCATGACAACCGGGTATTGGTCGTCGTCAGCGGGACGGAAGACATCGGCGCAGACGTAAGACCCGTCGCGCAAAGGGATCTTGACGTCCGTCGTCTTGATGATGCCGCGGATGTTGCGCCGAAGCTCATTGCGTGCGGCCGCTGCATTGCGGAGCGCTCGGGGCTTGTACGCAGTGAAGACTTCGGGAGTCTCGTTGAGCTTCCTCAGCAGCTCCGTCACCATCGGATCGCTTGCAAAGGTGACCGTTTGATCGCCGGCGAACGCAACCATCTGGTTGGCGGATGGGCCGCCCGGCGTGGCTGAGTCAGCGACCTTGGCCGCGTCAGTGTCGGCCTGGTTGAAGTTGATGACCGTGGGCTCGATGAGTCCATGCACGGTTGGCGCGATCGTGACGCCGTTTTCTACGTTGCCGTCCTGATCCAATGTCTGTATCAAACGGGCGAGATTGGTGACGATCGGGTCATGGAGCCTGTCGATCTTTCCGTCGACGCGGTTGACGAGCTGTGCCAGGTTTATTCTCGGTGCGCCGGCGACGGATCCCAGAACGAGCCCACCGACCAGGAAGGTGACTGACTCGCCTTTTCGATACGCAAATTCACCGCGTTCGTTGGTGATACCGCTCGTTGTCGGGGTCTGATATCTGAGGCCACAAACCGCGCCCGCGAATACACCCGAGAGGACGTCCTGATTGGTTTTGGTCATTTCGCCTTGATGGCCTTCAGGAAGGCGATCTTCCCGTCCTCGGCGTGCTGGCTCAGCACGTTCAGTTTCATGTCTGGTTGGTGTTCCTTGTGCGGCTCGGGAACACTTGGGTTGCCGCTCCAGGATTGCAGCCGGCAGACGCGGTGTTGAATGCGCCAGCCCTGGTCGGTTCGCACAAGTTCGTCGTCGTACCAGCCTGTCCCGAGCCACGTGGGGCCGCCTTCAGCTGCATTGCGCACGAGCAGCCAGTTGCCGTAGCTGAATGCGTTGGCTTTGTCGCCGTCGACGTGCACCAACTGGCCCATCATCGTGTGCTGGTGGCTGTCGAGCCGGTCGTGAAACTCGGCGAAGGAGCGCTTGAAAACGTCGAGGCCTGACCACGCTGCCCCGGCCGGGCCAAACTCCGCGATCACATCGGCCGTGAAGATTCGGTCAAAGAGGTCCCACTCTCGTGCGTCGAGGGCGAAGCCGTAGAGATTTAGAACTTCGACGATGGCTGATTTGTCTTCGTACTCCGTCATAGCCGCGTTTCTC
Organism: Candidatus Eiseniibacteriota bacterium; assembly: GCA_035635595.1. Classification (GTDB taxonomy): domain Bacteria; phylum Chloroflexota; class Dormibacteria; order Dormibacterales; family Dormibacteraceae; genus Palsa-870. Next base: position 4,924 of record DASQAU010000137.1, on the reverse strand, counting down.
CTTTGCGATGGCCGGTCTGGGACGGTTTTGCTCCTGGTGCCGACGACTCACGCGAACCGCTCAGGGCGGCCCCGGCATTGGCCGCGACCCGCTTGAGTCGGAGGGCCCATGACTCGATCTGTTCCACCGGTAGGGAGGGGGGCAGGCTCGTCATCCGGATCGCCATCGGTGGCAGATCCGATTTGGTTGGAACGGGCACCACGATCGATGCGAGGTCGTACAGCTCGCCCGGCACCAGGTCGGGGCAGAAGCGGTCGGCCAGGTCGGAGGTCGCTTGCCGCACCGCGCGTTCGTGTCGTGGCAGCCGGTCCGACAGCTCGAAAGCGGTCAGCGCCGCCTGCTGGCGCTGGAGCAGGTCCGGCCCGGCGGCGAGGATGGAGTAGCCCCACTCACGCACCCTGTCGAGCTTGGCGCGGTACAGATCGCGGCCGTCGGGGCTGTCGTCCGGGGCGCGCCGCAGCCACTCGTCGACTTCTGCCGGTGTCGAGTTCACCAGGAATGCTGCTCCAAGCGGCGGAATGATCGGTTGACGATGGCCGAGCGGGAATGGCTCGGCGATGGATCCCTGATTCGCCGCGAGCACCTGCACCGAGTCCCAGCGGATCTTGACCAGGACGCCGCAGTTGACTGAGAGCTCGGCGCTGAGGTCCTCCACCTGGGATCGAATTGTTTCGGCCATCTGTGCTGCCTGGATCAGGTCAGGGTCAGGGGTGGCGACGAATGACCCGGGCGAGAACCGCCCGTAGCCTCCCTGGAAGAACAGCAGAGGCAGCGTTGATCGCGCTACGGCGAGCTCGTGAACGAGTCCGAGGACGATGAAATGGTCGCCGGCTTCCCGGATGTCATCGAAGGTGCACTCGATCCAGGACTGGGCTTCCTCGAGGATGGGTGAACCGAGTACGCCGGGCCGCCAGCGCACCCCTTCGAGGCTGCCCGCTCCGCCGGTTGCAAGTCGGCGGCAGAGCGGCTCTTGATCGGATGCGAGCACGTTGACGCAGAACGCTCGAGCGGTCCTGATCCTCGCGAAACGCCGCGAGCTGGTGGCCGGGAGGAAGGCGATCAGCGGCGGGTCCAGGGAGACTGAGGAGAACGTCCCGACGACCATGCCGATTGGCTGGCCATCCTCGGGAACAGCCGTGACCACAGCCACGCCGGTCGGGTAATGCCCCAGTGTTTCGCGGAACAGAGCAGGGTCGATGGCCTTGGACATCCGAGCTCTTTCCGTTCTCAGTTGGTGGCGGGAGTCGTGGATAGCGACTCGCTCACGCTCAGGTCGGGACTGGGGTCGGGCAGGATCACGCACTTGGCATGCGGCGACGACGACTGGGCCCGCCACGCCGCCGCAACATCCCCTAATGGAAAGGTGCGCACCTCGATCTTTATCTCGCCACGGGCGACGGCGTTCCACAGCCACGTCAAGGCTGCCCGCTTTTCGCGCAATGGCGTGTGCAGGCCCGCGAAGCCGGACAGCGTGAGCTGCTTGCCGCGGAGCAGCCCGGCCGGCACCTGTGCGGTGGCCCCGGCCGGGTTGCCGACGTTGACCACCCGCGCCCGCTGCGCACATACCCGCAGCGCCGCCTCCAATGGCGCTCCGAAAAGGCCGTCGAAAACCACGTCCACCGGCCCGGCGGCCACCAGCAACCTGGCCGTCAGTTGCTCGATGCCCTCTTCAGCGTGCAGCTCGACAACGGCGTCCGCGCCGAGGCCAAGCAATCGCTGCAGCGCCGCGCGGTCGCGACCGACGCCGACCACCCGCGCCGCTCCACTCCGGTGCGCCACCTGGACGGCAAGCTGTCCAACCGCGCCCGTGGCTCCGAGCACCAAGACCTTCTCTCCAGGCAGCAATCTGGCCTGCTCGATCAGTGGGATGAACGCCGCTGTACCTGAGTTGCCAACGGCTGCGGCCAGCACGGGATCAAGACCGTCGGGCAGCGGCAGCAGATCTTCGTCGGAGATGAGCGCGTGGGTTGCGAAGACCCCCGGGGTGGCCGGCGAAGCGTGGCACTCGGCGTAGACGAGGCACCCGGGCAAATAGCGGTCGGATTCGAGCACGGCGCCCACGCACTCGCTGCCCGGGGTGTAAGGGCTTTCGTGGCGCGCCGAGTGGAATGTCCCCGAGGCAATAGACAGGTCCAGGGGGTTCAGTGGCGCCGCAATCACTGCGAGGAGAGTGGTGCCGGAGGTCCGCACTGGCAGCACGACGGAGCCCAGCCGCGGTTCGGCGCCAGGGGCGTCAACGATCGCTGCCCGGATACCGTTTCCAGGGACGAATGCCGTGGTCATCGATTCGGCCGGATGACGAACATGCTTGCTGTCTCGGTCGTGAGGTTGTCTACTGCGCGGACGCTGCCCGCGGGCAGAAACAGCGAGTCCAGGCGGGAGAGTTCAATCTGCTCGTTGTCGAGGCTGACGGTCAAGCGCCCGGTGAGGACCACGTAGACGGTGTCGACCGGCACCGGTGACCGTTCGGCGTGCGCGCCCGGTTCGTAGTTGGAAAGCACGACGCTGATGGTTTCTTCCGGAGCCGTTCCGGTCAGGCGGACGGGCGACACTCCGGTATGCCCTTCGGGTCGGAACGCCGGGGCGTCGGCGACTCGGTGCAGCCGCGCCGTCATGCCGATCTCACAAGTGCCCCGACGATCGGTGTTCGTATGGATCCGACCCGTTCGATCTCGACCGTGACTTCGTCGCCTGGTTGGAGGAGGCGTGGTGGTCGACGCGTATATCCGACGCCGTTGGGTGTGCCGGTGACGACGAGGTCACCGGGGTACAGAGTCATCGTCTCGCTCAGGTAGGCGAGGATGTCGCCGACGCTGAAGATCATGTCCGCGGTGTTTCCGTCCTGCATGATCTCGCCGTTGACGCAGGTGATGATGCGCAAGCCGTCCCTCGGATCACCAACTTCATCCGCGGTGACGATCTCGCTCATCGGACCGCTCTGGTCGGCATTCTTGCCGACGGTCCACTGAGTGGTGCGGTGCTGGGTCTGGCGGGCAGTGAGGTCGTTGAACGCGGCGTAACCGAAGACAGCCTGGAGAGCTTCCACCGCCGAGACGTTTTTCAGAGTCTGGCCGACGACTGCAACGAGTTCGCCCTCCCAATCCAGGCCCTGCTCGCCGGACGGGACCGGCGCCGGCGTGCCTGAGACGGTGAGCGACCTGGTCCAGCGGCCGAAGACGGACGGATGGGTCGGTCGCTGGAAAGTGCCTTCTGCAACATGCGCTGGATAGTTCAGCCCGACGCATAGGACGCGGGCGGCGGCCGGCACGGGCGGTACCAGGCTGAGCTCGGCGAGGTCGAGGCCTTTCTCCGCTGACCGCGAGATGGCTCGTGCGGGATTGACCCAGAACTGCTCCACGCTGCCGAGAGGCACGAGCTTGGATTCGCCGTCGAGGCGACCAATCCCGCTACCCTCCGCCATGCGGTATCCGACTAGCTTCATCCCACCGCCTTCTCCGAAATAAGCCTAACCATTAGGCCTGACCATAATGCGTTCCGGCTGGCGGTTTCGTCAAGACCACTGGTCGTAATTAAGCCCATCCGTTAGGCTCTATATCTATGGCGTTACCTGCTCCCCGAAGTCGTGCTGAGGAGGTCGTCGTCTACGTGGAGGGCGCGATCGATCAGCGCGGACTACAGCCTGGTGACCACATCGGCACCAGGGGCGATCTGCGTGGCGAGACCGGCGTCGCGCGCGCGACTGTTAATGAGGCGATCCGGCTGCTGCAGGAACGGCGTCGGATCGTGGTCCGACCAGGCCCCGGCGGAGGACTGTTCGTCGCGCCGACCGATCCCGTGGTCCGGCTCGGACGCACGCTGCTCACGGTGCTTGGTGAGCCGTCGGCGGTCGCTGGGGCAATCGAGGTCCGCGAGCAGCTCGAGCCCCTCATAGCCGCCCACGCGGCACAGCACCGCACGGCCAAGGATGGGCGCGAGCTCAAGGCGCTGATCGCCGAGATGGAGCGGAACCTTGACGACATTGCCCAATTCCTCTCGCTCAACTGGGCCCTACATGCTCGGATCGCAGCCATCTCGCCGAACTCGGTGCTCCGCAGCACCTATATCGGCCTCTACGAGTTCGTCAACGAAGTGTCGGTTGTGAAGCCGCAGCCCCGCGATATCGCCTATTTGGAGCAGCGACTGAGAGTTCACAGTGACTTGGTGGCCGCGATCCTCGCCGGTGATGTCGCCGCCGCCCAGCGGGCCGCGGAGACACACCGCCACCCAGGCTGAGCGCCCCACATGGCTCAACGGGTGGAACGAACCGCATGACGACGCAATCGGAGTCGAGCGCGGCACCGCCTCCCGGGCCGGTGGTCGACTGTGTTGTAGTCGGCGGCGGCCCCGTCGGTCTGCTGACTGCCATCTTCCTCGGCCAGGCCGGCTTGCAGGTCGGCATCGTCGAACGCCAGCCGCAGCGGTACCCGTTGCCGCGGGCCTGCACCATCGACCACGAGGCGCTGCGCATCCTCCAAGCTGCGGGACTCATGGCCGACCACGCCAACCTGTTCGAACCGTCCCGGGGCGAACGCGGCGGGTACGAGTTCCGCAATGGTGCGGGCGAGCTCCTGCAGGCCATCGACTGGAACAGAGCCGCTGAGTCGGGGTGGGCGAATACCAACGGCTTCTACCAACCCGACCTTGAGGCGACACTCGAGGAGTTGGCGGTCGCGACGCCGGGGGTAACCGTTCACCGCGGGTGGACCTTTCAGGCCGTGACGCAGGACGACGAGGGGGTGTCCGTAGAGCTCGCGGTGACCGCACAGCCCGCCGAGGTCACGCAGCAGGTCCGGGCGCGGTGGCTCGTCGGCGCTGACGGGGCCAACAGCGCCGTCCGCACCGAGCTCGGCATCGAGGTCGGTGATTCGGGGTTCGAGGCCGACTGGCTCGTGGTGGACTATCAGCCGTTGGTTGCGGAGAAATG
>DASQAU010000136.1:0-4244 GCA_035635595.1 Candidatus Eiseniibacteriota bacterium | reverse complement strand
GTGAAGCGTACCTGCGGGCGGCGCAGCTCGGATCATTCGATCCGTCGGTGTTTCGCCAGCTCGCTGTTGCTGATCAGCACCTGGGGTTAGAGGTCGAAGCTGTCGCGGCTGCCCGGCGGAGCGTCGAGCTGGGCAGGTTCGATCCACGGAATCGCGCCTTGCTCGATGAGCTCACGGCAGCACGATCTTGAAGACCACCACATCATCGGCTGCAGCGCTAATCCGGCCGCCGCCAGCCAAACCGCTCGATCGAGTCGCCGTTTGCGTCACAGCGCGGAGTATGTTTGGCTCGTATCTGTCACGACGGGGGAAAAAAACATGGCAGACGAGTTCCAGCGTTATCTCGATCGAAGGCTGGCTGACAGGCTGGACCGCCGGGATTTCCTCCAGCTAGGCCTGACCGTCGCCGGCGCCGCCGCCTTCGTCGCCTGCGGCGGAACCACATCGGGTGGACCCAGTGGACCGACCGGACCGGAGTTCAAGCTCGGCGTCGTCCTGCCCTACTCGGGTGTCTACGCCGAGCTCGGCAACAGCATCACCAACGGGATGCGCATGTATTTCGACTCGGTGGGCAACCAGGCGGGCAACCGCAAGATCACCATGATCACGGCCGACGAGCAGGTCAACCTTGCCGACGCCGTCGCGGCGACCAAGAAGGTGGTCGAGCAGGACGGAGTCGACATGGTCGCGGGCTACGTTTCCAGCCCCAATGCCGCCGGCAACCGGAACTATCTCGACGGCCTGAAGATGCCAACCCTGATCGCCAACGCAGGCGTCAACTCACTTTCCCGCGCCGCTAGGTCGCCGTTCATCTACCGCACTTCGTTCAGCAACTGGCAGCCGGCACACCCGGTCGGCACTTACGTGGCTGAGAAGCTGGGCAAGAAGCGGATCCAGCTCGTGTACGCGAAGTACGGGGCGGGGCTCGAATCGGTGGCGTCCTTCAAGGAGACCTTCACGGCCAGCGGCGGCACGATCGTCGGCCCGGACGTGGCAACCCCATTCCCGAACAACGGCGACCAGACCCCATTTGTCCAGGCCATCCAGACCGACAAGATCGACGGCATCTACTCCTTTATGTCAGGCACCGATGCGGTGACCTTCCTGAAGAAGGCAGCGGAGCTGGGGACGCTGAGTAAATTGGGCGTCGTCTCAGGCGCCGGCTTCTTCGTGGAGCAGGACGTCCTGGCAGCGATCACCGACGCCGCGCCCAACGGCGCGATCACCGGCCTTCACTGGGCGCTGACGCTGACCAACAAGGAGAACCAGGACTTCATCTCCAAATACTCGAAGAAGTTCAGCGGCCGGCAGGCGGACGTTTTCGCCGTCCAGGGCTTCGACACCGCGCGAGTCATCGTCGATGCGCTCAACGCCGTGAAGGGAAATACAGACAACAAAGAGGGTTTCATGGCTGCGATCGCCAACGTGAGCTTCAAGAGCCCTCGCGGAGACTTCAAATTTGACGCCAACACCAACAACGTGATCCAGACCATCTACATCCGGAAGACCGTCAAAGATCCCAAGCTGGGCTGGACCAACCAGGTGATCGACCAGTACCCAGGAGTGGCCGACCCGGGCAAGTAACCTTCAGCTCACCATCGCCAACACACTTCAGCTAATCGTCAGCGGGCTGGCTTTCGGCGGCCTGGTGTTCCTGCTGGCCGCCGGCTTGTCGATCATCTTCGGCTTGATGAACGTGCTCAACCTCGCGCACGGGTCCTTCTATATGGTCGGCGCGTACATCGCGTATTCGGTCGTGGGGGCCACCAACAACTTCTGGCTCGCGCTGGTGGTGGCTCCGCTTCTTCTTGCCGTCATCGGCGCGGCGCTCGAGCTCGTGTTCTTCCGGCGCCTGTACGGCCGCGGGCACCTCCCGCAGGTGCTGCTGACCTTTGGCTTCACGCTGGTATTCGTCGACCTGATCCGCTCCCAATTCGGGCCGACGACGCGCTCCATCCCACCGCCTCATGGCCTCGGGGGCGCGGTCCAGCTGCTAGGCGCGACGTTCAGCGCGTACAGCCTTTTCGTCCTGGCCGTGGCGATCGTCGTCGCTGTCCTCCTTCTCGCCGGCTGGCGGTCCTTGCGTGTGGGGGCCGTGCTGCGGGCGGGCGTCGAGGACAAGGAGATGGCCGGCCTGCTGGGCATCAATCTCCCGAGGGTCTTCACCCTTACGTTTGCGTTTGGCGCGGGGCTCGCGGGGCTCGCCGGCGTGATCGCCGCTCCTGAGTTCGCCATCTATCCGGGGATGGACGCCAACGTTCTGATCCTCGCGCTGGTGGTCGTGGTCCTCGGCGGCCTGGGCTCGATCGAGGGCGCCATCCTGGGGTCGGCCTTGATCGGGCTTGGGTACGTGATCGGTACGAGCCTGTTTCCTCAGTTTGCGATCGGCCTGATCTTCGCGCTGATGGCCGCGGTGCTTGTGGTTCGGCCCTCAGGGCTGCTTGGGCGCCGGATTTGATTCCGGATCGCTTTCGAATCCCCTGGAGAGCGGGAATCCTGGCCATCCTGGCCCTGACCCTGGCGTCGGTGCCCATGTGGGCGCCTCGTTTCTGGATCTACATCGCCACGCAGGCGTTGATCTTCGCGATCTTCGCGATGTCGCTCGACTTTCTTCTCGGGTATGCGGGCCTTCCATCGTTTGGACACGCCGCTTTTTATGGCGTGGGCGCCTACGCCTGCGCGCTGCTCGCTCTGCGCCAGGTGGATGGCCTGTTGCCGCTCCTCGTGGTGGGTGCCGGCGCCGCCGCGCTCATTGCGGTTCCGATCGGTGCCCTGTCGCTGCGCACCACCGGCATCTACTTCTTGATGCTGACCCTGGCCTTTGGCCAGATGCTGTGGGGCCTGGCGGTGAACTGGACCTCCTTGACCCGCGGTACAGACGGTCTCATTGGCATTCCGCGGCCGACGCTCGCCGGTCTCGAGGCGTTGAACGTCTCCCTCTACCAGCGCGGGCCCTTTTTCTTTCTGTGCCTTGTCGTTGCGATACTGAGCTTCCTGCTCCTCGAGATGCTCACGCGATCGCCATTCGGAAAGACCCTCGAAGGCATCCGCGACAACGAGCGGCGGATGCGCGCGCTTGGCTATCCCAGCTTCCGCTATCGATTTGCGGCGTTCATCGTGGCAAGCGCAATCGCCGGGATTGCTGGCTCCCTGGCCGCGATGTCGAACGGCTACGCCACTCCCGACCTTCTCTACTGGACGGTCTCTGGCCTGGCGTTGGTGGCTGTGGTGGTGGGCGGCGCACGCTCACTCGTCGGTCCGGTGCTGGGCGCCTTTGCAGTGCTCTTCGCTCAGCTGGGCCTGTCCACCTATGTCGATCGATGGGAGCTGATCCTGGGCGCACTGTTCGTAGCTTTTGTTCTCTTCGTGCCGCGCGGCCTGGTCGGCCTCGTCAGCAGGAGTGCTTGACGGAAATGCGACTTTCCGTGGCGGGCCTGACGGTGCGCTTCGGCGCTGTGGGCGCCCTCAACCGGGTCGACCTCGATGTCGCTGCCGGCGAACGCCGAGCCGTCATCGGGCCCAACGGCGCCGGCAAGACGACGCTTCTCGACGTGATTGCCGGAGAGCTGCAGCCAACCGAAGGCTCAGTGCATCTGGAGGGACGTGATGCCACGCGCCTGGCTCCGTGGCGGCGCGCTCGACTCGGCCTCGGGCGGACCTTCCAGCGTTCGACTCTCTTCGACCAGCTGACGGTCGCTGAAAACGTGACCCTGGCGGTGAGAGGTCGACTCAGGGGTGGCTGGCGCTTCTGGCCTGCGCGCGAGCGGGCTGTCAACGCAGAGGTGGCGCGCCGGCTTGAGGACGGCGGCATTGGACACCTCGCCCGCCGGCGCGCCGCCAGCCTGGGCCATGGCGAACGGCGCATCCTCGAGATCGAGGTGGCGCTGGCGGCCGGCCCCAGAGCGCTGCTGATCGACGAGCCGATGGCGGGCCTCTCCGGAGCGGAGCGGCACAAGACGCTGGAGCGCCTCCAGGCCCTGCCGGGAGAAGTCACTGTGGTGATCGTCGAGCACGACCTCGACGCTGTGTTTGCACTCGCCAAACGCATCTCGGTGCTCGATCACGGCGTCAAGATCGCCGACGGGACTGCAGCCGAGGTCCGTGCGAATCCCGTTGTGCAAGAGGTCTACCTTGGCGCGATCTGAGGCTCCGACCCTGGACAGGCTTGCGGTCGCGCACCTGACCGCCGGTTATGACGCCAGCGTCGTGGTCCGCGATGTGACCCTTCGCGTCGCTCCCGGCGA
>DASQAU010000135.1:0-14851 GCA_035635595.1 Candidatus Eiseniibacteriota bacterium | reverse complement strand
CGGTACTTCTCCTTGTCGAGGACCTGCCCGGGCGGCGGGAGCTCTATGCGCGGCGCCGACTGACCCATCTTCTTGTGGAAGACCTCGAGACCGGCCGGGATCGCGATCTGCAGGAGATGACATTCGGTCTCGAAGCGCAGCCGGTGCGGGATGTCACGCGGCAGCCAGAGAAAGGCTCCCGGCCCGGCGGTCACGGTTTCGTCGCCGCATGTGCATGAGATACGGCCCTCGAGCAGGTACCAGCCCTCGTCCTCTTTATGGTGGACGTGAAGTGGGGTCTGTCCGGCCGGCGTCTTGAAGTCGAGCAGGCCGAGCGCGCCGCCGGTCTTGTCGCCGCTGGCCTTGATCGTCATCAGGACCTGGAGGTACCACAGGGGGTCCCCTCCTTCGGAATCCAGGGCAAAGAACTCGTTCGACATCAGTTCACCTCCTCCCTCTTATGCACGCGCTGCCGGCACGGCTGAGCCGCCAAAGGCTGGGGCAAAGTCCGCTGCGAACTGGGCGAACGAGCGTGGCTCGTGCCCGGTGACGTCCTTGAAGTCGTTGGTCACGAAGTCGCCCCACCCTTCGGCGTACACCCGGCCGTAGTCCACCACATTCCCTACGAACCAGCGCGAGAGGCCGAAGCCGAGCATCGCCTGTTGCGCCGCGTCAGGCGGCAGGGCGACGTAATTCACCTGCTTCCCTACGATGCGGCTTAGCGTCGCGGCCGCGGCGACCATGTCGATCGATTCGGGACCAGTCGGTGTGTAGATCTTGCCCGCGTGCCGATCCGGGTGCTCGATGACTTTGGCCGCGAACACGCCGACGTCGCGGCCGTCGATCGTCCCGACGCGGCCTTTTCCCATGTTCATGTACAGCATGCCGTCCGAGGCCACCGAGCTGGCCGAGCTGAGGAGGTTCTGCATGTAGTAATGCGGACGCAGGATCGTCCACGGGATGCCCGAAGCCTTCACGGCCTCTTCGACGAGGGCGTGCAGGCGGCCGTTCCTGTTCGGGGCGTCGTGGCCGGCCTTGATGGCCGAGTTCCGCACGACGTGCTTGACCCTGGCTTGTTTGGCGACCCGGATCGCGTTGGAGCCCATCGAAGGCTCCAGGGCCGAAGCGGGCGTCAGCAGCCAGAGAATGTCGACGCCGTCGAAAGCTTCCGGCAGGGTGTCAGGCTCCTCCAGGTCGCCGGCCACGACCTCGACGCCATCCTTCTTGAGCGACTCTGCCTTTGCAGTGTCCCGAACCAAGGCCCGGAGCCGCAGGCCGGGCTTTCCGCGGAGTGCACCCAGCAGCGCGCTCGAAACCGTGCCGGTCGCACCTGTGACCAAGACCGTTGAGACTTTTTCAGCCATAACCCATCATCTCCAATTGGCCGAGATAGTTAAGGTGTGTACTACTCGGCAGTCTAACTGTATGCAGATAAATGTCAACTCCGGGAATTGGCCCGGCTTGCCTGGCCGGCCGGCGCGATGGCAGCGTTGTTCGAGCGGAAGAAGTTGTCCGGGTCGTACTGCGCTTTGACCCGACCCAGGCGGTCATAGCGCTCCTGCCCGCCATACGCATCGATCAGGCGGTCCGCTTCGTCGAAGTTCAGCATGTTGGCGTAAACCCCTCGCCCGAGCCAGGGCTTCAAGGCCTCATGCGCCGCGCGGATCTGGGCGACGTTGCTCGCATCCAGCTCGGCGTCGTCCCAGTGCAGCGCGAAGTTGAGCCACCAGTTGTGGTGGCGGTTCGGAAACGCGGTGGCGTCGGGGCTCACCCGCGCCATCGCACCGCCGAGGCCGATGATCTCGATCTCGCCCGACATCTTCATCTCGCCCCACCGGTTGACCAGGATCTCGAGCGCTTGTTCGGGTAGCTCGTTGATGTGGGCTTCCTTTGTGTAGTAGCGGTTGCCGTTCGGGAACTCGGGGTCGAGCAGCTTCTGGACCCGAGCGCCAAACGGCATCACGGTCATCGCCTTGGCAGCGGGCTTGCCGGCGCCGATGAGTCGCTCGACGAGCTGGATGCCGTCATCTGATGACGCGTCATCCAGGTACATGACGATCATGAGGAGGAGGCGCTTGCCCTTCAGCTCGGCCGGTACGAAGGGGAGCCCGGGCATCGACTGCTTGAGAGCGGCGTGCCAACCGACGTGGTCGGGCAGCTCCGGGTAGATGCGCGCGTATTCCGCGAGCGCTGTGACCGCGTCCTCGGGGTGGTGGAGCGCGACGCCAATCCGCATCTGCGGCCCGAATCGGTGTGCATTGAACTCGAACTCGGTGACGGCGCCGAAATTGCCCCCTCCGCCGTGAAGCGCCCAGAACAGATCGGGATGCTCAGATTCGCTCGCCCTGATGACCTCGCCGGCGGCGGTCACGAGCTCGAGGGCGCGAAAGTTGTCGCAGGTCAAACCGTGCTTGCGAGAGAACCAGCCGATGCCGCCTCCGAGCGCAAGGCCGCCTACGCCGGTCTCGGAGACGATGCCGGCCGGAACGATCAGGCCGTGCTCAGCGGTTGCTGCGTCGACGTCGCCGAGGAGGCACCCGCCCTGGACCCTGGCGACGCTGTTGTCCGGATTCACGTCGACGCGACGCATCCGGGTGAGATCGATCGTCAGGCCGCCGTCGGCAAGGGCCTTGCCCGTGACGCCGTGACCGCCGCATCGCACCGAAACCTGGAGGCCGTGGCTGCGCGCAAGCTTTACTGACGCGACCACGTCCTCTGTGGTCGCGCAGCGCGCGATGACCACGGGCTTCTTGTCGACCATCGCGTTCCAGATGGTCCGGGCCTCGTCGTAGCCGGGTTGGCCGGCGATGACGACATCGCCGGTGAAGGACCTGCCGAGCTCTTTCGCGAGGGCTGACGCCGACCGCTGGTCAAGAACCGTTTCGGACACTCCCGTCACCTCGAAGATGGTTAAGTAGTGAACTACTTTGGAAGTTTAACTGTATGCAGATAAAAGTCAAGAGCCCAGTGCTTGGCGGTTGAGTAACTCCCCCGGCGTCAGCCGGGTCGGCCGCTGCCCCGCTGCCGCTGTTGCTCGAACATCTCCCGGATCTCGCGGACGCTGGTGGCGTCCTCGGGCTTCTTGTCGGCAGTACGCAAGGAGACGATCCGCGGGAATCGCAGCGCAAATCCCGGCTGGTCCTCGGTCATGCCGGCCGTGTGGCGGGGGCTCGGAGTGATCTCGTCGGCAAGCACCTCAACGACGATCGCCGGCTCAAGCCATGCGTCGGGGACGAGGATCGAGTTGACTCGAGCGGGCTTCTCCGGGACCTCGAGTGTGGCAAACCGCTGGTAGATCTCACGCCAACCCTGGTCGGAAAGGCCAGTGCCGAGCTTGGTGATGGTCCCGAACTCATCCTTGTCGCCGTCGTAGACACCTGCGAGTAGAGCGCCCGTGCCGAACTCTGCCCGCTTGCCTTTGCCCCGGTAGTAGCCGAGCAGCACGACGTCGATGGTGTCGTTCAGCTGGCCGCTCGTGTTCCGCTTCAGCTTCACCCAGTTGAAGTTGCGAGCGCCGGCCTGATATTGCGAATCGAGTCGCTTGGCTACGATCCCCTCCAGGCCGCGGCTGATGTTGTCAAGCAGCTCCCGGGTGAGGACCTCCGCCGAATCGGTCTTCATCAGCGGCGCCGTCAGCAAGGTGTCCGATTCACCGAGGAGTTCCTGAACGATCTCGAAGCGCCGCTCGTAGGGCAGCGCTGTCAGGTCGGATCCGTTGCGAAACATGACGTCGAATAAGAACGCACGCATCGGGACGCGGGCGGCCATCTCCTCGATGCCCTCCTTGCGCCGGCGAGCGGTGGTTTCCTGGAAGGGGACGTACTCCTCCGACTCGGCGTTGTACGCGATTGCCTCGCCGTCGAGGATGACGCTCTCGACCTCCAGGCCGGCGGCCGCGGCGACCAGCTCCGGGAACATCTCTGTCATCGACTCAAGGTTTCTCGAGAAAATGCTCACCTCACTCGCGTTCTTGTGGATCTGGACGCGAAGTCCGTCGTACTTCGGCTGCACACCGACGGTCCCCAGCTTCTTGATCACGGCCTCCGGGTTGGGCAGGCGTTCTGCAAGCTGAGGGCGGAGCGGGTGTCCGGCCGAGATCTTTAGCGCGTCGAGCCCTGTCTCGCCCGAGTCCCAGAGGGTCCGAGCGATGAGGCCGAGATCGGAGGTCCGGTTGTAGGCCGCCTCCAGGATCGGTCGCAGGGACCGGTCTCCTTTCCTGGCGAACGAAAGCGCATCGAGAACGGTCGGGTCGCCGATTCCCAGCCGCATCTTGCCGAGGGTGATTCGCACCAGGTGTTTTGCCGCTTTGGAATCCAGGTCGCCGAGCAGGCCGGTGAATCCATCGAGCTTCTCTTGCTGGCTTCCGGCTCCACCGGCGGCGGCGATCTGTAACAGGCGCTGGTGCACCTCGACAACGGAAGGTGACTCTCCTGGCGAGGCCCGCGCGAGGCGCTGGGCGGTGACGCCGAGGTCGCCCGTCTCGCGGTTCAGCTTGGTCACCTCCTCCTTCGGAACGGAGTAGGCGCCCGCGATGGCGGTGATGAGCAGCCTCTCGCCGAGGCCGATCTCGACCGGCTCGAAGAACGGCGCAAGCCGGCCCTGGATGAGGTACGTGATCGGCCCGAGCTCGTCCACGGAAGAGCCCTGGTAAACATCGGACAGAATGCGAACCAGCTCGTTCCGGCTGCTGGTGGCCTCCATCTGGTCCAGCTTCACGGCGAGGTCAACGAACTTCACGGCTGCTCACCTTACTCAGCTGTCGAGTTCTGGGTGGCCAAGAAATCACCCTGGGGGTCTGACGCCAGGTGCCAAAGGTTGTGCGGGTTCCGGCGATCTCGCCGGCGTTTGGCCATCGGGCGGCGCCTACCAGGTACGCGTCACCTTGCGAATCTCGCGTGGGCTGTCCGGGTCGAATCCGCGGGCCACAGCGACGTGGTGAGCCAGGAGCTGCGCAAGCACGGCCAGGCTGAGGGGGGTCAATTCCTCAGGCAGCCCCGAGGCAACCTGCACGGTCGTAAGAGGATCGACATCGCTTGACTTGCCGTCGACGAGCCGCACCACGGGGCAGCCTTTCGCGCTGACGCGCTCTCGGATCGATCCCATGGAGGATTCCACCGCGCCACCGCCATCGACCACCACGATCGGAATGCCGGCCTCGACGACAGCGATCGGTCCGTGCTCAAAGTCCGCGACCGACCATGCGCGCGCCATGACGTAGCTCGTTTCCATTAGCTTGAGCGCCAGCTCCTCGGCCGTCGAGAAGTTGAAGCCCCGGCCCAGGACGATCGCCCTCGTGCCAATCAAATGCGCGACAAGTTTCTCCACGGCGGAGTCCATCTCGAGCGCTCTGGCCATCGCGTGCGGGACCATCGACAGTGCGGCTTCGAAAGCCCGGTCCTCATCCACCGCCTGCGAGATGAGGGCGAGTGCGAGCAGGCTTGCGGTGTAGGTCTTGGAAGCCGGCACGCTGCGCTCCGGGCCGGCTCCCAGCGCCAAGACAAACTCGGCCGCCTTGCCCAGCGGCGACTCTAGAGTGTTGCTGATCGCGACCGTGAGCGCGCCCTGCCGCCTGGCCTCCTCGAGCACCGCGACAACATCGGGCGACGCGCCAGACTGAGAGATGCCGATGACGCATTGGCCCTCGAGGTGCGGTGGCCTTGCGTAATGAGTGAACAATGACGGCGCGGCCAGAGCGACCAGGGCCCGATTCCTGACGCCAAACAGGTACTTGGCATACAGCGCTGCGTGGTCGGAGCTGCCCCTCGCCGCGATGACATAGCCTCGCGGCCGAACCTCACGAATTCGGGCCCCGATGGCAGCAACAGCGTCATGACTCTGTTCGAGCAGGCGCGAAGCGACCTCCGGCTGCTCAGCTATCTCGTCGCGGAAATGACTCATGACGCGAGCCCCAGTTCGGCAAGCCGGACGGCGCCGGCCACGGGCGGCTCTTCGAGCCGGATGCACGTCGAGCCCAGCTGTTCGCGAACAGCGCATTCCAGCTTCGGCTGGTTGAGGAGTAAGCCACCGGCCATGACGACGGGCCCCTCTATGCCGAGGGATGCCCGCACTGACTTCGCCAGATCGCTCAGGGCCGAGGCGCTTCGCAGCACGATGCTTTGCGCCCCGGGGTCCAGGTCAACAGCCTCAAAGACAACGTTCGCCAAGGCCGCCCATTTCATCGGCTCGCGAAGTCCATTCAGCTTCCCCAGCAGCTGCATCGCGTCGCCGGCCCGGCAAGCGGCAAGCAGCCTCGACCCCAACTCACCCAGCGGCCGGCCAGAATCAGCACGCCGCATCACCTCACGCGCAGCTTCACGAGTGACCCAGGCACCGCCTCCGTCATCGCCGATCTGCCACCCCCATCCGCCAAAGCGTGCTTCGCGTCCGCCGGCTGTCCGGCCGTAAGCGACCGACCCCGTGCCGGAGATGAGCGCGATGCCTTCGTCGATCTGCGCTGCTGATAGGACCAACCGCGCGTCATGGACGACCTGGATACGACAGCCCGGCAGCAGGGTCCGCAGCAGTTTCTCGAGGCGAAGCCGGCCTGCCGGCACCTCGGCGCCGGCTGAGCCTGCACAGCACGATTCGGGATAGATCGATCCAAGCTCGTCCAGCAACGCAGTCAAACGGCGCTTGACCGCGGCCGGGGGCAGCGTCGCGACGTTGGCCCCGGGACCCTCGACCTCCGCGAGGATGCGGCCGCCCGCGGACAGCCGCGCGCGGCTGCGAGAACCTCCGATGTCGATGCCTAGGACTGACGTCTGAATTGCACCAGCCCACGGACCATCGTCAGTCTCACCCTCAGGTGCGGGTCGAGCACCACGAGGTCTGAACAAGCGCCCTCACGGATCCGCCCAAGGCGGCGCTCGCCGAGAACCCTTGCGGGAACATCCGCCGCGAGCTCGACCGCTCGATTTGCAGTCATGCCCGGAAGGTTCGCCATGAACCTGACAAGGTCGTCCATCGTTGCGGCGCTGCCGGCCAAAGTGCCGTTGTCAAGCCGCACGACGCGCCCGTCGCTGACGACCGAACGGCCCGAGAGCGAGTAGGTGCCGGCCGGAGAACCTGCGGCGGAAGTCTGATCGGTGGTCAGCGCGATCCTCGACGTGCCCTTGACGCGGACCAGCTGTGCGCAAACGCCGGGATGCACGTGCACCCCATCCGCGATGAGCCCAACCGTCACCTGCGGGTCGAGGAGAAGAGAGAGAGCGATTCCAGGATTGCGATGGTGGACAGGGGGCATCTGGTTGTAGATGTGCGTGCCGAAAGTGATGCCGGCTGCGATGGCTCTGCGGCCTTGCTCGAAGTCCGCGCCGGTGTGGCCGGCGCTGACCACGATCCCTGCCCGGTGCAGGCGCTCGATGGCGGCCAATGCTCCCGGGAGCTCGGGGGCCAACGTGACCATTCGCGGGCGAGCCCCGACGAAGACGTCGATTTTTTCCGGCGTCGGGTCACTGAGGTGCTCGCGGATGTGAGCGCCCCGAAACGAGGGGTTGATGAACGGTCCTTCGACATGTGCGCCGAGTACTCGCGCGCCGCGAGATTCGGCAGCGGCGCCGACCGCCGCCACAAATGCCGCGCAGGCCTCGACGGGTGATGAGATCATCGTCGGAAGAAAAGCGGTGACGCCGCTCGCCGGCAGGGCCTCGGATATTTTGGCGACGGCATCGGCTCCTGCCGCTGCGTCGTGCCCGCCGAACCCGTTGACCTGGAGGTCGATGAACCCCGGAGCAATCAGCTCGCCCGGCTCCGCAACGATTTCTTCGTCCGGGCGCTCGGGCGGCTGGCCGGCTCCGACCCAGGCGATCGTCTCACCATCCACAAGCACAGCATTGGCGTCCCTGACGCCGTGAATCGGGCCGCGCAGCAGCGTTTTCATGGACGCTGCGCCTTGGTCAGCCTGGCGTCGAGGTTGCCTCCGGCGGCGGAGAGGAGCTCCTCGGCCTCCTGGGCGCTGACTCCCCGACGGAGCATGAGGATGGCTGCTTTGGCGTTGCCCCGCGCCTCGGTGAGCGTGCGGGCGGCCAGCTCCATCGACGTGCCTCCCAATTCAGCCACCAGGCGCGCCGCACGAGCGCGCCGTTTGTCGTTCGTGGCGACGACGTTCACCATCCGGCCCCTGTATGTGTAACCGAGTCGGGTGAAGGTCCCGGTGCTGATCATGTTCAGGATCACCTTCTGCACAGTGCCCGCTTTCAATCGCGTGGAGCCCGCGATCACCTCCGGGCCAGTCTCGACCTCGATCGCGATGCCTGCGGCCTGACCGAGCGGTGAGCCGGGCGCGCAGGTGAGCGCCACGACCGTCGCGCCCGTCGCCTTCGCCACACCGATTGCGGAGAGCACGTAGGCCGTGGTGCCACTCGCGCTGATGCCGAGTGCCACGTCACCGGCCCCGAGCCCCGCCTCGATCGCATGAGCGCGGCCGAGATGTTCATCGTCCTCCTGCGCGTCGTCTCCCCCCTCGTGCGCCTGCACGAGGTCGGCTGCGATGCCAAACGTCGCCGGACACTCGGCGGCGTCGAGCACCGCGATTCGCCCGCTTGTACCGGCACCGAAGTAGTGCAGACGGCCGCCGGAGCGCAGCCGCTCCGCGATGGCATCGACGGCGCGGGCGATCTCGCCGAGCTGCGGATGGATCGCTTCATGCGCGCGAAGCTCTTCTGCGTCCATCAGCTGGACAAGCTCAAGTGTCGTCAAAGATTCGAGCTCGTCTGCGCGCGGATGGACGTTTTCGCTCATGGCCTCATAACCTCGGCCGCGGCCTCACCGCACACGCGGGCGGCTCCACTCGTGGTGATGTAAGACGTCGCGCCATTGGGGCGGCACTGCGGCAGTCCCATCTCGACTACAACCGCATCTGGCCGCCGCGCCAGCAGAACGTCTGCCAGGTTGGCTTGCCACGGGTGCCGGTGAAGGTCACGCACCACGAGAACGAGACTCTGTCCCTCGGCCCGAGCCACGAGCGCGCCGACATCAACCGACCCATCGCGGACATCGACCGGCGTGACGCGGACTCCCCTTTTGGCCAGGGGTTGCGCCATTCCCCATGGCACCACGCCGGCGGCCATGGATCGCGACCAGCTGACCTGCACGACCGTCGCATCATCCCCGATTCGCACAGGGCCATCAGCCTTCACGGCGCGGCGCGCGGCGACAAGCCCGAGGCGGCGATCGGCGACCGACGTGCTCGTCGCGTGAGAGCGCCAGACCGCTAGCTGATCGACCCGCCCAGCCGCCTCGGCCAGCCGGTGTTCGCTCAGGCGGCCGGCGTGCACCGCTGCGACCAACGCTGCGCTGACCTCAGCGACAACATCTTCATCCGCCAGGCCCCCGCCGATGCACAGCGCGTCGCATCCTGCGATCAGGGCGCGAACCCCACCCTCTGCGACGCCAAACCTGTCACTCAAGCCTCGCATCTCGAGCCCGTCCGTGATGGCGAGGCCCTGGAATCGAAGCTCCCCGCGGAGCAGGTCGGTCATGATCCGGCGGCTGACAGTGCCCGGTACCTCATCGAGTGCCGGCACAAGGATGTGCGCGCTCATGATCGCCTGCACTCCGGACGCGATTGCCGCCTCGAACGGGGCGAGAGCGCGTTGGTGCGGATCTTCGGCCACTACTGGCAGGGCGAGGTGGGAGTCAACCGACGTGTCGCCGTGGCCTGGAAAGTGCTTGGCGCAGGCAGCGACGCCCGCGCTTTGCAGCCCCTCCACCCACGCCGCCGTGTGAGTGGCGACCAGGGTTGGCTCGGAGCCAAATGCCCTTGTGCCGATTACCGGGTTGAATGGGTTGCTGTTCACATCAGCATCGGGCGCCAGGTCAAGGTCGACCCCAGCTGCAGAGAGCTCGGCTCCCATCGCCGCGGCCACGTCATGGGTCAGCCGCGGATCGCCCACGACGCCGAGTGCGAGGTTGCCGGGATATGAGCTCCCGGTTTTCGCCTCCAATCGCGTGACATCGCCGCCTTCTTCATCAATACCGATGAGCAGTTGTGGATGCTCGGCATGCAGGCCAGCGGCCAGGGTGGCCAGCTGGTCGGGGTCCGCGACATTTCGGCCGTAGAGAACGACGCCGCCAAGCCCTGCGGCGGCCCTTCGCTTCACCCAATCTGGTGGGGCTGTGCCAATGAAGCCAGGCAGGAGGCAGCGCAGGGCGAGACGCTCGATCGATGTCACCCCTTCACGGCTCCGGCGGTCAGACCGCCCGCCAGGTAGCGCTGCACTATGAGAAAGAAAGCCACAACCGGGAGCCCGGTCAACGTGGCTGCCGCCATCAGCGGGCCCCATTCAGGACCATGGTTGGTCGTGAAGGACGCCAGCCAGACGGTGAGCGTCTGGTTGCCCGGGCTCGATAAAAGGACGTAGGCGATGATGTACTCGTTCCAGGCCTGTATGAATCCGAAGACCGCGGTCGCGACGAGACCTGGGCCGACGAGGGGGAGCGTGATGCGAAAAAAGGCTCCAACTCGGGTACAGCCGTCGATCATCGCGGCTTCCTCGAGCTCGACCGGGATGTTGGCGACGAAGCCGCGCAAAGTCCACACCATGAATGGGAGGACAACGGCGAGGTAGACAGCGATGACGCCAGGCAGCGTGTCGGTCTGGCCGACCCCATCCAGCATCAAGTAGAGGGGGATGATGAGCGCGGTCAGCGGCACCATCTGGACGCCGATGATCATGATCAAGAAACCCGTTCGACCCTTGAACTCGAAGCGGGCGACGCCGACTGCGGCCAGGAATGCGACTGCGAGCGAAATCGCGAGCATCACCGACACGACGATGAGGCTGTTCTTGACGTCGTCGAGAAAGTGTGGACGAGCGATCGCGCTCTGGAAATTCTGCAGCGTGAATGGATCCGGAAACCATTTTGGGGTCAAGCTCAGGATGTCTCGACCTGGCTTGAAGGCTGTCGCGACCATCCAGTAGATCGGGAAGAGCATCACCGCCGCCACGGCAACCCCGATTGCATCGAACGCAAGCTGTCCCGCTCGCAGTCGCGGTTGGACGCGCGGCCACTTGCGGGCGAGGGTGTCGATGCGGTCGAGTCGGATCTCTTGATGCGCGGTGCCAGGAGCAATCACGCGGCCGCCTCCGCCTTCACATCAGCCACTTCGAGCGTCTCTCTCACATAGAAGAAGGTGACGACGACCAGGATGAGCACCATGACGACCGCGATGGTCGCGCCCAGGCCGTATTTCGTCACGCCAAACGACTCGCGGTACGAGTAGATGGCGATGGTGTAGTAATCGGAGCTCGGCCGCTGGTTCAGCAGCACGTAGATCTGGTTGAAGACGCCGAAATCCCAGATCGTGGAGAGGCAGGTCACGATCAGGAAGATGGGCTTGAGGATCGGCACGGTCACGTGCCAGAAGGTTTGCCACGCGTTGGCCCCATCGACCCTTGCCGCGTCGATGATGTCGCCCGGCACTTGGAGAAGGCCGGCAAAGAGCGTGATCGTGACGAACGGGATTGCACCCCACACCACGATGAGCGCGATCACAGCCAGGCCCTGCACGGGGTTGTCGAACCAGTTGTGGTGTAGGTAGTTGCCGACGTGCAGCTGCGTCAGCAGATAGTTGATGACGCCGAATTCGTAGTCGAACATCCACTGCCAGATGTCTACGGTGACGATCACCGGCGTCGCCCAAACGAAGATGAGCGCGCTTGCAACCAGCACCCGAATCGCCTGGCGAACCCTTAGCAGCAGAAGGGAAATCAGCGTGCTCAGCGCGATGGTTGCGCCGACGCATGTCAGCGTGAAAAGGAGCGTTCGAATCACCACCTGGTGGAAGAGCGGGTCGCTGAGGATCGTCTTGTAGTTGTCGAGCCCGACCCACTGGCCCTGATGGGCGATCAGCTCGCGCAGCCCGTAGTTCTGGAGCGAAAGCCCCACGAGCGTGACGAGCGGGAGAGCGAGAACGCCCGCTATCACTGCGACGCTTGGCGCGATCAGCGCATACGGGAGAAGGTCGACCCGATGCCGCCAGTGACGGCGGGGGGCCGGTTCGAGGTCGGGCGCCGCGATTGCCACTCCCATCGAACCAGCCCCCTTGTATTCGGTCTTGTTAACGGAGTTGCTAAGAGCCGCCGTTCAAGAGCGACGTGATCTTGTCGCTGGCGGCCTTCGTCGCGTCCGGAATTGCCATCTGCTTGGTGAATATCTTGACGAGCATGTCGGGAAGTACGTTCGCATTTTCGACGCTCGCCCAGTTCTGCGAGTTGGGCACGAACTTGCTGTTCTTAGCAGCTGCATAGAAGACGGCGTTGAGGCCGGTGCCTAGGTTGAGCATCGATGTGGTGTTCGGAATGACGCCGCCGACCGTCGCCATCTCAGTCATGTGCTTGTTGCCGGTCAAAAGGGCAACCCAGGCGTTGGCCAGGTTCTGGTGCTTGCTCTTTTGTGCTACGCCGAGGTCAGAGCCGCCGAGAAAGACCGGAGCCGTCTGACCCGCTTTGCTGCTGGGGATCGGGAATGCGCCCAGCTTGTCGGCGAGCTTTGGATCCCCTGCCTTCGGGTCGGTGATGACGCCGACCTCCCAGCCGTTGGCGATGATCATGGCGATGTGACCCTGCGCGAAGGCTGCATCCTGCTTCGCCTCGTCACCGGTCTTGTCGGCTTTGGACAGGGAGCTGACGAGCTTGCTCAGCGTGGTCAGGCCTTGCTGTGAACCGGAGCTGCTCAGCGATCCCTGCCACTTACCTCCCGATTGGGTTGCGATGTCCCCGCCGCTGTCCCAGATGAAAGGAAGCGCCGCGTACCAGTACTTGCCAGGAAAGTACAGGGCCGAGAAGTTGGGATCGGAGCTGTTCGCCGCCATGAGCTTCTGTCCGACGGTCAGGAGGCCGTCGAGGCTGTCGGGCGGCTGGACGCCTGCTGACGCAAAGAGGTCCTTGCGGTAGATGATGGCGCGGCTGCCGGCGTAGTACGGCACGCAGTACAACTTGCCACCCACCGTGCATGAGTCCGTCAGGGACTGAAGCCAGGTGCCGGAGTTGTCGAAGCTGGACTTCTTACCGCTGATGTCCGCGAGCGCCCCGGCCGCGGCGTACTTGGCCACCAGCGTGTTGCCGAGCTCCATCACGTCCGGTGGATTGCTGCCGGCAAAGCCCGTGTCGAGCTTGGTCCCGATGTCACCCCATTGCTGGATCTCGACGTTGACGGTCACTTTTGGATACTTCGCCTTGAAATCGGCGTTGACCGCGTCGATCACGCTTGTGGGCGCGCTGCCGTTCATGAGCCAGACGGTCAGCGTGCCCGTTTCATCCGCTGCGTTGTTGCTGGTGCCACCTCCGCAGGCCGCTGCGACGATCGCAGTCACCAGCACCATGGTGCCTACCCAGACTTTCCTAACGTTCATTCGTTCGAATTCCCCCTATAGGTTTGAATGCGGCGTTTGTTCGCCATCCAGATGGTCGCCCTCTCTCTCCTGTGCCGCAGACGACCGACCACGTGGGGCGCCGGCCGAGCGTCCGTTGCGGCCTCTCTGCAGCACGAGGTCGGCGACCAGGCGATAACGGTCGCCGCGATAGATGGAGCGGACGAACTCGACGATCCGCCCTGACTCGGAGACGGTCGTCCGCTCGAAAAGAAATGCCGGCGAGTGCAAGGGCACGCCCAGCACGTCCGACTCTTCCTCGTTGGTCACAGTCGGCTCGATGCTCTGCGTGCCGGACGCGATGACGATTCCATACCGTTCCGCCAGCAGGTCGTAAAAGGAGTGATCCTCGAAATCGGACCGCGAGAGCCCCGGGACCAGCCCTTCGTGAACGTGAAGGACCTCCATCGCCATTGGTTTGGAATCGGCGAGACGCAGGCGCTTGACTCGCACGATCCGGGCGTCGGGCGAGACGGCCAGCTTGTGGGCCAGCCGGGCGCCGGCCAGGATTGTGGTCAGCTCGAGCGTCCGGTTCCCCGGAACCATGCCGCGGCGGCGCATGTCGTTGCTGAACGAAGTAAGCGTCAGCGGTTGGGCGATCTTGGGTTCGGTGACGTAAGTGCCGCTGCCATGACGGCGCTCGAGATAGCCGTCTCGGACCAGCTCATCCATAGCTGCCCGCACCGTGAGCCGCGAGACGCCAAGATCCCCCGTGAGCTGCCGTTCGGAGGGAATTGACGCGCCCACGTCGAGACCTTCGATCAGGTCCAGGATCCGGTCTCGAGTGTCTTCCTGCTTGTTCACTCAGGAAGGCTCCGGCTCAAGTGGTATTGTCCTGCTGAGGCGATCACGAGCGAGAGTAAAGCACAAAACTGCGAAGTGGTCAATACCACTTTCGCAGGATGGGGCTTGCTCTCGAACCGGTCCGGTACTCTGGCCAGCATGGTCGTGGTCGGGAAATTACGCGTAGACCAGGTGATTCAGATCGGTCGACGGCCCGGGATGGAGCTTGAGCGACTTCTATCGACGGCGCAGGCGGATCAAGACGATCACCCCGACCACCGCCGTCGCGATCGCGAGCACGGACCAAAGGTTCAGGTTAGGCGTTGAGGCGAGCAGTCGGAGGGGCGTGTTCATCGCTTGCAAGCACCAACAGCTTGCCACTGGGTCACCACGTACAGACCCGCCGCCCCATGCCCGCCGCAACCGTTTCCGCGCCTATCAACTGGCTTCGCTGACTACTTCTACGCCTGGGGTACGATCAACACGTGCTGATGCGGGACCGAGCCCGCCGAAGATTTCGTGAATTGCTCAAGCAAATCGTCGCGCGAGGCAATCCCCAATGAGACGAAGACCAACTCTTTTTCTAATCGTGCCCTTGGGACTAATGGTCTCGGGGATCGGCATCGGCGCGGTGCTCAGCAGCTTTGGCGTTCGGTTGCCAGTTGTTATCGCAGTCGTAGTACCCAACCTACTATTGGCTCTAGTGCTTGTTGGCGC
>DASQAU010000134.1:0-6313 GCA_035635595.1 Candidatus Eiseniibacteriota bacterium | reverse complement strand
GCGATCACCTTTAGCTCGGTCGGGCTCGAGGCGGGCTTGGCGTTGTCAGCCTTGGCCGGCGCAGGAGCAGGCTCGACCGGCGCCGGGTCACGCCGCACGATGCCCACCTCGTCCTGCTCGTCAACCGTGAAGAAGTGGCTCGCCATCCAGCGGAAGATGTAGTCCACGATCGACTTTGCGATCGGGATCTCCTTGTTCTTCGTGAACCCTGAGGGCTCGAATCGCATGTGACTGAACTTGTCGACCATGAACTTCAACGGAACACCGAACTGCAGCGCGTAAGACGTCTGCGTCGCGAAGGCGTCCATCAGGCCTGAGATCGTCGAGCCCTCCTTGGCCATGGTCACGAAGAGCTCTCCGGGGGTCCCGTCGTCGAAGAGGCCGACCGTCAGGTAGCCCTCGTGGCCCTGGATGTCGAACTTGTGCGTGACGGCCTTCCGCTCGTCCGGCAGCTTGCGCCGCATCGCGCGGTACTCGACCTCGCCGGGAGCGGCGGCCTTCTTGTCCTTGTCGAGTGACGTCGACAGCGGCTGTGAGCGCTTGCAGCCGTCGCGGTAGATCGCGATGCACTTGAGCCCCAGCTTCCAGGACTCCATGAACGTCTGCTGAATGTCTTCCGCTGTAGCGTCGGTGGGCAGGTTCACGGTCTTTGACATCGAGCCCGAGATGAACGGCTGGACGGCAGCCATCATCCGCACGTGGCCCATCGGCGCAATCGAGCGAGTGCCGTTGACCGGCTTGAACGCGCAGTCGAAGACCTTGAGGTGCTCTTCCATCAGGTGCGGAGCACCTTCGATGGTGTCGTTCTCGTCGATGTACTCGACGATCTCCTTGACGCTCTTCTCGTCGTACCCCAGCTTGCGCAGGGCCGCGGGGACCGTGGTGTTGACGATCTTCAGCAGTCCGCCGCCGACGAGCTTCTTGTACTTGACGAGCGCGAGGTCGGGCTCGATGCCCGTCGTGTCACAGTCCATCATCAGCCCGATCGTGCCGGTCGGTGCGAGGACCGTGGCCTGCGCGTTGCGGTAGCCGTGGGCGCGGCCGAGCTTGACCGCCTCGTCCCAGGTCTCGCGAGCCGCGTCGACCACGTCAGCCGATTCCGGTGACGTGCTCAGCTGGTGCGCAGCCTGGCGGTGCTTCTCCATCACGCGCAGCATCGGCTCGCGGTTCTTGGCGAACTCGCTGAAAGGGCCCTTGACCTGGGCCATCCGCGCCGACTGCGCAAAGGCGCGTCCGGTCATGATCGCGGTGATCGCGCCGGCGAAGCGGCCGCCTTCTTCGGAGTCGTAGGCGAGGCCCATCGACATCAGCAGCGCGCCCAGGTTGGCGTACCCAAGACCCAGCGGGCGAAGCGCTTCGGAGTTCTTGGCGATCGCCGGGGTGGGGTAGGAGGCGTTGGAGACGATGATCTCCTGGCCGGTGAAGCAGATGTCCACCGCGCGCCGGAACCGGTCGACATCGAACCGGCCCTCTTCATTCTGGAACTTCATCAGGTTGAGCGAGAGCAGGTTACAGGCGGTGTCATCGAGGAACACGAACTCGCTGCACGGGTTGGTCGCGTTGATGCGGCCGGTGTTCGGCACGACGTTCCAGTCCTGGATCGTGGTGTCGAACTGAAGGCCGGGGTCGCCGCAGATCCAGGTCGCCTCGGCGATCTCACGCCACAGGTCGCGCGCCCGGTAGGTGTCGATGACGCGGCCGTCCACGACCGCCTTCGTCTTCCACTCCTTGTCGCCGTCCACCGCTCGCATGAACTCGTCGCTCACGCGGACCGAGTTGTTTGCGTTCTGGAACTGGACCGAGTCGTACGCGCCGCCCGTGACGTTGAACCCGACGTTGTAGCCGGCCTCGATCAACGCCCAGGCCTTCTTCTCCTCCTCCGCCTTGCAGCGGATGAATTCGAGGATGTCCGGGTGGTCGGCGTTGAGGATGACCATCTTGGCCGCTCGCCGGGTCGTTCCGCCTGACTTGATCGAGCCCGCGAACGAGTCGTAGCCCTTCATGAAGGAGACGGGGCCGGAGGCGGTGCCACCGCCGGACAGCTGCTCCTTGGACGAGCGCAGCACAGAGAGGTTGGTGCCGGTGCCGCTGCCGAACTTGAACAGCATGCCTTCGGTCTTGACCAGCTCGAGGATCGACTCCATCGAGTCCTCGACCGAGTTGATGAAGCACGCCGAGCCCTGCTGGGCGCGGCCGGGCACGCCGATGTTGAACCACACCGGGCTGTTGAAGGAGGCCTGCTGAGTGACCAGGAGGTAGCGAAGCTCCTCGGACCAGTTCTCGGCATCTTCCTCGCTCGCGAAGTAGCCGCCTTCGCGTCCCCAAGCCGCCAGGGTCTCGACAACGCGGTTGATGAGCTGGCGGACGCTGGTTTCCCGCTCAGGGGTGCCGAGACCGCCTCGGAAGTACTTCTGGGCGACGACGTTGATCGCAAGCTGCGACCAGGAGCGCGGAACTTCTACGTCCTTCTGCTCGAAGATGACCTGACCCTTCTCGCCGGTTATCGCAGCGGTGCGGCGCTCCCACTCCACCAGGTCGAAGGCGTGGCTGCCTGCTGGTGTGAAGTAGCGACCAAAGCGGAGCCCCTTCTGGGCGGCTTTGTTGGGGTTCTTGCGGGCTCCGGTGAGGTCGGCAATGTTTCTGGCCATCTTCTTTAGAGAACGCCTCCTTGAATCATCCCCGGTGAGGGTTTATTTGAACCGCGGTTGCTGGGACGTAGGGTGTGTCGTTGAACTTGTACGTTTGGGGATGGAAGAGGCCCCAGAGCATGCCCGCCACTTATGCCCCAGGGCCTCGATCTAACGCCCCGAATAATACGAGCCGACTTTTGGCTTGTCAAGACCCAAAACACAAGATATTCGGCCTCACTCGCCCTTCAACCCCTACATGTTGGTGGATTACCTGTGGACAACTCTGCTCTCGAATTGAGCAAAGGGTGAGGAAGAACTGTGGGAAAGTGTGCAAAACCGGCCTATTGAACTGATTCGACTAGAGCAAGCTGGCCGGTCTCTGTGGACATCTCTTCGTGGGCCGTTTCGGCCGTCTGGACGCTCTGTGCCGACGCGCGGATCCTGGCCGAAACCTGCTTTCCCTCTCCGTACGCGTTCTGGAGCATGGTGACCGCCCGCTGGAGCTTGTTCTCGAGCACGGTCTCCAGCGTGTCGAGATGGCGTTCGACGTCGATCAGAGCCGACTGGAGCTTTTCCATATCGACCGTGCGGGCGAACTGCAGGTGCAGCTGGTACAGCGTGAGCAGGTAGGGGAGCGCCATCGCGTAGCCGACGACCATCACGTGCCGCTTGTGGGCGCCGACGATGGCTCCCCGGCAGACGTCATAGGCCGCATCAGGGATCACAGCCAGCGCGAAGGGCGATGTCGTCGCCGGGTCGATGTACTGGCTCACTTCGCGTACCCTCCGCTCGACCTCACGCTCCACCTGGCCGGTCAGCTGCGCCCGGCGCGTCGCGTCAATGGCCGGGTCGGACAGCTGCTCCAGGGCCCCGCTCGAAACCCACTTCGAGTCCATCGGCAGCAGCTTGCCGCCAGGAAGGCGAAGGGCCAGCTCGACCACCTTGCCGCCGACCCACACATTCCGCTGAAGCATCTCGGGCGGGAGGTGACGGAGCGCCTCCTCCAGGATGTTCTCGCCTGCCGCCCCGCGAGTCGAGCTGCCGGCGATCACGCTCTCCAGCCGTCTCAGGCTGGCGCGGGCCTCGTCTTCGACCGGCTGGCGGGCGGAGAGGGCCGAACGCAGCCCTTCCACGACCGACTGCGTCTGAGCCAGCCGCTCGCGCAGCTCGGCGGCCTGGGATCCTTGCGTCTGGCCGCCGGCCTCGAGTCGCACCTTCAGCTCGGCGACGTCCCGAGCCTGCCCGTCCGCGCGCCGGACCAGGTTCCAGACCAGGAAGGCCACACCGGCCATCACGGCCAGGAGGCATACAAGGAGAAGGGCGAACAAGAGTTCGAGCAACGACATCTTGCGCATTGTAGTCCGCGAAATGGGTATAGACAAGCCTGTTAACCTGATGAAAATGGCCGCTCAGAAACCCGTTTCCGAGCTCGAGCAGGTGCCCGACCGCATCCCGCTGGAAGAGGTTTACATGCGAATGGCCGAGGAGCTGGCCAAGCGGTCGACGTGCGCCCGCCTGCAGGTCGGCAGCGTGATCACGACGCCCGACCTGACCCAGGTCCTGGGCATCGGCTACAACGGCAACGCAAGGGGGCTGCCGAACCGCTGCGACTCGACCCAGCCGGGAAACTGCGGCTGCATTCACAGTGAGCAAAACGCCCTGATCAAAGCCGGCGCGCAGCTGCCCGGCAAAGTGATGTTCGTCAGCGCCTCACCGTGTGTGATGTGCGCCAAGATGATCATCAACACCAACGTCGGGCGCGTCTACTACCGCGAGGCCTACCGCGACCCGGCGGGACTTGACGTGCTGCGCCAAGCCGGTGTCGAGGTCGTGCACTACGACCGGTGGAAGGACCTCTGGCGCTAGCCCAAGCTTGATTCCGCGTTTTATGCGCCAAAGCCCTTTCAAGATCCGACGATTCCGCTGGTGTAGCGCCAAAAACGCGAAATCTCGCTCAGTGCTCGATCTCCCAACCTGACTCGGTCTGCACCATCCTGGGCTCGACGATCGGAACCTCTTTCAGCCGCCTGGCGCGCGAGAACACCTTGGCCGCATCCGGCTCTGCCGCCACCGATTCGAGGACGGCGCGCGTCGCATAGACGAGCGTGACGTCGGGACTGGCGAGCGCGCGCTCGGGCGTGATCCACACCCAGTCCGTCACCTCTCCTGCCTGCGGCCGAACCTCCTGGTCCGCCGGCATGCGCGCGAGAAAAAAGCGTGCGTCGTAACGCCGCCTCAACGGCACGGGGGTGACCCACCTCGCGAACAGCACCAGGCGGTCGAGCGCCGGCTCGAGGCGCAGCTCACGCAGGGCCTCGTCAAACGTCTTGCCGCTCTCGACGATCGAGCGCACCAGATCGCACTCCGTCTCGCCCGCGAACTGCCGGCCGCGACGGGCCAGAAGCACCCCAACCTCCTCGAACGTCTCGCGGGTGGCCGCCATCCGGATCTCGTCGCCCCAACCCATGTCGTCGTTGTGAACCGTGCCGCCAGGAAAGACGTAAGCGCCCGGCGCAAAGTCAGCGCCGCCCGGACGCTGGACGAGCAGCAGCTCCCACGGCCGGCTGCCGCGGACCAGCAGCACAGTCGCCGAAGGGCGCGGGACGACCGGCGGTCCACTGTTGATCGCGCCAGGCGGAAGCATCTGATTAGGATGCGGGAGTGGACCTCGGCATCGCAGGCAAGGTCGCCCTGGTCACCGCCGGCACACGGGGAATCGGACTCGGCATCGCGCGTGCGCTGGCCGGCGAAGGGGTGCGCGTGGCGGTGGCCGCACGAACCGAGGGCGACGTGAAACGCACAGCGGCCGCGCTGAAGGGAGTCGGCGTCGTCGCCGACCTCATGACCAGAGATGGCTGCAAGCGGGCTGTGAAAGAGACCGAGGCCGCGCTGGGCCCGATCGACATCCTCGTCAACAACCTCGGACTCCGCGCCGGCAGCTCATGGAGCGACACGGGCACGAAGGAATTCGAGATTGCTTTCCAGGGCAACGTGGCGGTCAGCGTGCGGATGACCCAGCTGGTCTTGCCCGGCATGCTGCTGAGAGGGTGGGGACGCATCATCGCCGTCACGTCTGTCTGGGGTCGTGAGACCGGCGGAGCTCCTGCGTACAACGCCGCCAAAGCGGCGGAGACCAGCTTCGTGAAGTCGCTGTCCAAAGAGGTTGCCGCCAAAGGCGTGACCGTGAACGCCGTCGCGCCCGGATCCATCCTCTGGAACGGCGGCGGGTGGGATCGCCGCCAGCAGGCCGACCCGAACGGCATCGCGGAGTTCGTCCGCCAGGAGATGCCTCTCGGCCGGTTCGGGACGGTCGACGAAGTCGCCAGCGTGGTGACGTTCGTGTGCTCGCAGCAGGCGAGTCTGTTGAACGGTGCGGTGATCGCAGTCGATGGGGGTCAATCGCGGTCAGGCATCTGAGGGGTCACCTCGCGCTGGCGGCGGTCTTCGTGCTCACCGCCGCGTGCTCGAGCACGAGCCAGGCCAACCCACCGCCCAACCCGAGGACGCTCACCGGCAGCATCGGGGCAGCCGCGTATCGCATCGAGGTGCCGTCGGGGTGGAACGGGACGCTTTTCCTCTACAGCCACGGCTACGTCGCTCCAGGCGGCGACAGAGTCGCGGTCGCGGCGCCTGGAGTCGATGCGACGGCGTGGTTGCTCTCCCATCGATTCGCCATCGCGGGC
>DASQAU010000133.1:0-7448 GCA_035635595.1 Candidatus Eiseniibacteriota bacterium | reverse complement strand
GGGGAGGGCAAATTGTGCCTGGTGGCCGGAGGGGTCAGCCGGCCACCAGGACTTGTGGAGTCAGATCTTCTCCGCCACGCGAAGGCGGGCCGAACGCGCTCTTGGGTTGGTCGCGACCTCCTCTGCGGAAGGCCGCACGGGCCGGCGGGTGATGATGCGGAGGGTTGCCCGGTGGCCGCAGGTGCAGACTGGCTGCTGGGGTGGGCAGATGCAGTCTTTTGACTCGACGTTGAAGAATGACTTGACCAAACGGTCTTCCAGGGAGTGGAAGCTGATCGTCGCCATACGACCACCGGGTTTGAGTGTCGAAAGAGCTGCTCGCAAACCTTCCTCGATCTCGCCTAGCTCGTCATTGACGGCTATACGGAGACCCTGAAACGTCCGGGTGGAGACGTTGATGTCGCGTGGCCATGCCTTTCTGGGAATGGCGGCCTCGACGGCCTGTGCCAGGTCGCGGGTGGTGCGCAGCGGGCGTCGCGCCACGATGAACTGTGCGATCCGGCGAGCCCATCGCTCTTCGCCGTACTCCCGGAGGATGCGCTCGATCTCGCGCGCGTCCGACTCGTTGACGATCTTCGACGCTGAGAGACCTGAGGCTGGATCCATCCGCATGTCGAGCGGGCCTTCGCGCTGAAAGCTGAAGCCGCGCTCCGGGTCGTCGATCTGGTTGCTGGAAAGACCGAAGTCGAAGAGGACCAGGTCGGCCTTTTCAAAGCCGTGCTCGGCGCTGATCGAGCCAAGCTCGGAAAAGCGTCCGTGCACCACAACCGCCGCCGGCCCATACGGTGCCAGCGACATCTTGGCAGCATCCACTGCGGCGGGATCGCGATCGATCCCGAGCAGCCGGCCGCCGGGTGTGATTCTTTCAAGAATCTGGCGGGCATGGCCCGCCTGCCCGAGTGTGCAGTCGATCGCGACCGCCCCCACCCGGGGCTGGAGCAGCTCTATTACCTCTTGTGAAAGTGCGGGTTGGTGCGGGCTCAGCTGCCTGAGATCACCCTGTCAGCGAACTCTGTAAAGCGTCCTTGCGCGTCGGCGTTGTAGCTGTCCCATCGGCCCTCGGGCCAGATTTCCACCCGAGACCCGGTCCCGATCACCACCACCGTCGACGGGGACTCGATCCCCGCCAACCGGCGCTGCTCCGGCTGCAGGCTGATCCGGCCCTGCCCATCCGGCTCGAAGGGATCCGACATCGGGTAGAGCGTACGAGCGAGTGCGCGTTGGTCCGGTCCGGGCAGCGGGCTGCGAAGCTCCTGTGCCAGGGCTGACCACAGCTCCGGCGGGTAGATCGCCAAGACCTGGTCCTGGCTGACCGAAACGAAGCTTCCTTCCGGAAGCTGCTTGCGGAAGGCGGCCGGGATGGCCAGCCTGCCCTTGTCGTCCACCCTCACCCTGTGCGCTCCGGTGAACACTCATCGGGCCTCGCGAGCCCAGAAGCGACGGCTTTCGCGCTGACGTCGGGCGCACAGGCTGCAGCCGCAGCCGTGGAGCTCGAGCGGCAGACGATTGCCGTCCTTGTCGAAGCGGTGGTTGGCCGGCACCTGGTGTCCATCGCGGCTGCGGGGAGAAGTGGCGTAGAGGAGGTGTATGGCGTGCTGTACTTGGACGTAGGGTGCGACGTATGCTGCTGCGTTGCTTTGGCTCACCACTTCTCCCCACTGATCACCGCGATTCGCCGCAAACCCTAACCATGCACGCTCAGCCTGTCAATACCTTTACCACAACATGTAGAGGGGCCTCCGAGTGACCTTCAGGGCTCAACCACAACATGTTGGGCCTGGGCGGTTTTTCAGCCCAAGGTAGTGCGTCGAAACGTGATAGTCTCGAACATTAGTTTGGATCGGACGAGCGACGCCAAAAGGCGATTTCGATGGGTTTCTTCACCCGCTCCGCTTTAGAAGGCCGAGGCGCTTGGCCCGGTTTTCGGCCCAGCTGAAGATCCAGATGCTGAGCGGGATCATCACGACGCCCATGGCGAGCAGGATGCCGATGGTCGGCAGCTGGTCCGGCACGCGGGCCCCATCGAGAAGGCTGCGGCGCATCCCCTCGAGCGCGTACGTGAGTGGGCTGGCCGCGCCGGCGATCTGCATCGGCACGGGCAGCACGCTCAGCGGGTAGTACACGCCTGAGACGAGCAGCAGGAAGCCCTGCAGCGCGATGGACATCTGCTCGCCTTTCTGGGGCGAGAGCAGCGGCAGGACCGAGGTCAGGATGCTGAGACCGATCAGCGGCACCGTCGAGGCGGCGAGGACTGCCAGCGCGCCAGGGATGTCGGCATGGGAGAAGTCGAGGTTGAACATGAACGCGGCTGCGATCAGCACGACGAACGTGCGGACAAGGCCGTAGCCGATGGCGAAAAGGCAGATGCCCATCAAGTGGGTGACGCGCCTGACCGGGGCCATGAACGTGTACTCGATGGTGCCCTCCCACCTCTCCCACGCGATGGCATAAGCAGCCTCCATGAAGACCAGCGAGAGGTAGCCCCACAGCAACGCGCCGATGAGCAGGTACAGCTGCGCCTTGCGCAGGTCGAACGTGCCTTCGGAGGCGCCCAACGACCCCAGCCCCGATGCCAGAAAGCCGATCGAGAGCACGCTGACCAGGCTGTAGAAGAGCCAGACCACCTCCCACAGCCAGTAGCGCTTGACAACGTGGAGCTGCCGCTCCGCGAAGCCGAAAAGCGCGTTGAGCTCGGTATGCCTCACTCCGATGCTGCTCACGGTGCCTCCGCCTCCTTTTCCTCGGCGACGGCAAAGCTCTTGCCCGTCAGGTGCATGAAGACGTCCTCGAGCGTTGGGTTCGCCTTGCCGTTTGCATGCAGGCGGCACAGCTCGTCCGGGCTGCCGTCGGCAAGCACGCGGCCGCCGTCCATCATCAGCACCCGGTCGCACAGCTCCGACGCCTCGTCCATGTCGTGCGTGCAGAGCAGCACCGTCACCTCGCGCTCGGTGCGCAGCATGTGGAGCAAGGCCTGGACCTCTTTCTTCGAGCGCGGGTCGAGGCCGGTCGTCGGTTCATCCATCAACAAAAGAGACGGGGCGGTGAGAAAGCTGCGCGCGATGGCGACCTTCTGCTGCTGCCCGCGGGACAGCTGCTTCATCGGCTGGTCGATGGTGTCCAACGGCAACCCGAGCTTCTCGAGGATCTCCAGCACGCGCTCACGTGTGCCGGCGGCTCCGCCGCCGTAAAGGCGGGCGGCGTAGAGCATGTTCTCCCAGGGGCTCAGCTCCTTGAAGAAGGCGGCCTCGACGGACACGCGGTTCACGTGGCGCCGAACCGACAGCGGTTGTGCGACGACGTCCCAGCCGAAGACCATCGCCGTGCCCGAGTCGGGAGTCAGCAGCGTGCCGAGGATCCGGATGAGCGTCGACTTGCCGCTTCCGTTGGGCCCGAGGATGCCTGTCACCCCGCCCGCCTCGACTGTGAGGTCGAGCTCGTGGAGGGCAACCTTGTCCTTCCATTCGCGCCGCCACCAGGGCGCGCCCGTTTCGCGCTCGCGGCGCCGAAACGCTTTGCGGATTCCGTGGATCTCTATTGCTGTGGTCGACATCAGTTCTCCATCACATTTCCAACTCCACCATCCCCTCCCGGCCGGGCCCGCTTTGCGGACCGGGCCGCCTCCCCACGGGGTGCGGAGGCCAGGCGAGGCCAGGCCAAACAAAAAAGGACCGTGCGGTGCCCAACAACCGCACGGTCCCTCTCGGTACTTGTTTGCTGTCTAGATTCTTACCTGAACGGGCTCAATGTGCGGTCAGAAGGCAGACTTCGCCCTCGGTGGCGAAGGTCTCCTTCAAGGTGCCGCCCATTAGTACCGCACTCCTCGTCGAACCTGGATACACCCGAACGGGTGTATGAACTGGCCTAGCCTAAAGCTCAAAAGTCTCGAAGTCAAGGCGCGATTTGCTCGATTACAAACGCGCTGATCAACGCCTCCTCGTGCCACGACTCGTACCGTCCGGACGGCCCCGAGTGACCCGAGCCCATGTCCGTCTTCAACAGCACTGGCTGGTCTCCGGAATTCATCATGCGCAGCTTGGCCACCCATTTCGCGGGCTCCCAGTAGGAGACGCGCGGGTCGTTCAGTCCGGCGGTGACAAGGAGTGCCGGGTACTCGGTCGCACGCACGTTGTCGTAAGGCGAGTACGCCTTCATGTATTCGTAATACTCGAGATCTGCAGGATTCCCCCACTCCTCGAACTCGTTCACGGTGAGGGGCAGCTTGTCGTCGAGCATCGTCGTGAGCGCGTCGACGAACGGGACCTGGGCCACGGCGCAGCCGAAGAGGTCCGGCCGCATGTTCAGCACCGCGCCGATGAGAAGGCCGCCTGCGCTCCGGCCCCGGATCGCGAGGCGGCGCGGATTCGTAAAGCCGAGCTCGACGAGGCGCTCGGCACACGCGATGAAATCGCCGAAGGTGTTGGTCTTGTGTAGGAACTTGCCGTCCTCGTACCACTCCCGGCCCAACTCCCCTCCTCCCCTCACGTGCGCGATGGCGAAGACAAATCCGCGGTCGAGCATGCTCAGGCGAACGGGGTCGAACATCGGGTCGCTGGAGAGCTCATACGCGCCATATCCATTGAGCAGCGTGGGGTTCGTCCCGTCACGCTTCAGACCGCGCCGGTACACGACTGACATCGGCACGCGCACTCCGTCACTCGAGTCTGCCCAAAGGCGTTCGGTGACGTAATCGGTCCGTTCGTAACCTCCGCGCACGGGCTGCTCCTTCACCAACGTGCGCTCGCGAGTCAGCATGTCGTAGTCGACAGCTGAGAACGGCGCCGTCAGGGATGTGTAGAAAAAGCGCATCACCTGGCTCTCGTAATTCGGGTCAGAACCGGGATAGGCGGTGTACGCGGCGTCGGGCTGCTCGACCACGTGAAGCTCGCCGGACTTGGAGTCCAGCACCTCTAGGCTCTGCAGCCCGTCTGAGCGCCGGCCGAGCACGACATGGTTGAGGTGGACGTCGATGAAGTTGAGCCGCACGCCCGCCCGCTCAGGCACCACCTCCTCCCATGAGTCTTGCCCAGGGCTGGA
This sequence comes from Candidatus Eiseniibacteriota bacterium, assembly GCA_035635595.1. Lineage (GTDB taxonomy): Bacteria > Chloroflexota > Dormibacteria > Dormibacterales > Dormibacteraceae > Palsa-870. The sequence goes on along the minus strand of DASQAU010000133.1, from coordinate 2,414 downwards.
AATCGGCGCCGTCATCAGCCTGAAATTGCGCGCACCGTCGTTGGTCACGATCAAGAAGCGATCTTGCTGGTCGTCGACCGAGTACTCGATTCCATGCCGCCTCGCCTCCACAAGGCGTGGCTGCGGGTCCGGCTCGTCGCTACGAAAGAAGCGGCACTCGCTGGTGACCTGGCTCGAGCTGGTCAAGACGATGTAGCGCTCGCTCTTGGTCAGCTCGACGCTGAGCTCGAAGTGCTCGTCATCCTCCTGCATCACCAGCACGTCCTGGTCCTGCCGAGTGCCGAGGACGTGGCGCCACACCTGGTACGGGCGCATGGCGTCATCGGGCCTGACGTAGAAGAACGTCTTGCTGTCGGCTGTCCAGGCAGAGCCGTAGTAGACGCCGCGCACGAAGTCATCGAGGTCTTTACCGGACGTGAGGTCGCGGAAGCGGAGGTCGTGGCGCTCAGAGCCGTCGAGGTCGACGGCGTAGGCGAGAAGGTTCTCGTCCGGGCTGCGCTCGACATACCCGAGGTCGAAGTACTCGTGACCCTTGGCCAGCTCGTTGCCGTCGAGGAGCACCTCCTCGGGTGCGTCCATGGAACCGCGCCGGCGGCAGTAGATCTCGTAGTCCAGGCCCTCGACGGTCCGGGTGTACGTCCACCAGCCTTTGTAGAGCGTCGGCGCCGACGTGTCCGTCTCCTGGACGCGGCCGAGGATCTCGCGGTAGACCTTTTCCTCCAGAGCGGCCGCCGGCCGCATGACGGCGTCGGCGTATGTGTTCTCGGCTGCCAGGTACGCAAGGACCTCGGGGTTGTCCTTCTCACGCAGCCAGTAGTAGGGGTCAACCCGGCTTTCGCCGTGGGCCTCGAGGATCCGAGGGCGCCGAGGCGCGACCGGGGGTCGGGGTGCGGTGACTCGGGCGGCAGGCTCCATGGCCTTCGAGTCTAGGCAGGCCGGGTCGAGCGGGGCGCCGGGTCCGTGTGGTAAGGCCGGCCCTCAGCCTCCGGCGATCGCGCCGATGATCAGAAAGGGCTCTTTGCCGGCCACCACCTCATCAGGCAGGGGATCGTCCGGAGAGGCATCCGACCAGTCCTCCTCGCAGGCGAAAAACCTCACCATCGGACGGCGTTTCTTTGTATCCATGTCTCGAATCGTCCCCCGCAGAGCGGGGTAACTCTTCTCGAGCACATCGAGGATCGATCGCTGGGTCACAGGGCCGGATACGTCCAGCTCGACCACCTTTCCGACGCCGGCGAGCGTCTGGAGATTCGCCGGGAGGGTGACGCGAATCACCTCAGCGTCTGGACTTCGACCGAGAGCACGGGCGGCAGGTCGCGAACGATGGGAGCCCATGAATCGCCGGCGTCAGCCGACGCGTACACCTGCCCTCCGCTGGTGCCGAAATACACACCGCACGCATCAAGTGAGTCGACCGCCATCGCGTCCCGCAGCACGTTGACGTAGCAGTCTTTCTGAGGGAGACCTTTGGTCAGGGCCTCCCACTCGTTTCCGCCAGACCGGCTGCGGTAGACGCGCAGCTTGCCGTCGGGGACGAAGTGGTGGGAGTCGCTAGTGATCGGTATCACGTAGACGGTGTTCGGTTCGTGCGCATGCACGTCGACCACGAAGCCGAAGTCGGTCGGCAGGTTACCGCCGATGTCCTGCCACGACTCCGCGCCGTCGTCGGTCCGCATCACATCCCAGTGCTTCTGCATGAACAGCGTTTTCGGCCGGGAGGGATGCATCGCGATTCGGTGGACGCAGTGGCCGACCTCTGCCTCTTGTTCCGGCATCGTGTTGGACTTCAGTCCGCGGTTTGCCGGCCGCCACGTCTTGCCGGCGTCGTCGGTCCGGAAGACCCCCGCGGCCGAGATGGCGATGAACATCCGATCCGTGTTGGTCGGGTCGATGACGATGGTGTGCAGGCAAAGGCCGCCAGCGCCAGGCGCCCAGCCCTTGGCTGATTCATGGGTGCGGAGGCCGGGCAGCTCGGTCCAGGTCTTGGCGCCGTCGGTCGACTTGAAGAACGCGGCGTCTTCGACCCCCGCGTACACCGTGTCCGGGTCTTTGAGCGAGGGCTCGAGGTGCCAGACGCGCTTGAACTCCCAGGGGTGCGGTGATCCGTCGTACCAGACGTGCGTGCCAGGCGTGCCCTCGTACTTGAACTCGTTGCCGGCCGCCTCCCAGGTCTTGCCGCCATCGTTCGAGCGCTGCAGCACCTGGCCGAACCAACCGCTGGATTGGGACGCGTACAGCCGGTCGGGATCCGCCGGCGAGCCCTTGAGGTGATAGATCTCCCAGCCCGCGAAGTGCGGGCCGTCGACTTTCCAGGTCTTCCGGCTCGCGTCCGAACTCAATACGAACGCACCTTTCTTCGTCCCGACAAGTACCCGTACGCTGCTCATCGCATCACTCCTGTGCTGGGTCTGCGG
>DASQAU010000132.1:0-20012 GCA_035635595.1 Candidatus Eiseniibacteriota bacterium | reverse complement strand
CGGCAGCGCCGTCCACGGCGCGGCCAGCTCGATCGTGTCCAGGTACGAGCCGGCGGGCTCGAGAAAGGACTTCAACCGCTCGGCGGAAAGATCGAATCGATGCCTCTGCCACTTCAGCCACGGATCCTCACCGAGGTCCTTGACGGCGCCTGCGATGGCGGTCACAGCCTCCGCCTCTGCCCTCGCGACCGCCGGCAAGCCCGCGGTCGCGACCACGAGCAGGCATCCGCCCAAAGGGAGGTCGTAGCCGTTGAACGCTGTGTCCTCGGCGTCGTAGAGCCGCATCACCAGGGGCCTGATGCCCGACTGCATGATCGAGCGCATCGCCTCGAGGCCCTTGGCGAGATCGGCAAAAGCAAAGCCGCGTCCGACGACAGATTCGGGTAGGCGGTGGACCCGAAGCACCGCGCCGAGGATCACACCAAGCGCACCCTCCGAGCCGAGCCAGAGCTGATGCAGCGCCGGGCCCACGGCTGAGCGCGGTCCGGGGCGCGGCGCGGCGAAGCTTCCATCGGGAAGCACCACGGCGAGCGAGAGCACCATGTCCTCGACGCTGCCGTAACGGCTCGACTCCTGGCCGGAAGAACGCGTCGCGATCAGGCCGCCGACCGTGGTGCGAGGCAACGAGCTGGGAAAGTGGCCCAGTGTCAGTCCGCGTTCGTTCAAATGCTTCTCGAGGTTCATTCCGTTGACGCCCGACTCGCAACGGCACGTCAGGTTCGTTTCGTCGACGTCGAGGATGCGGTCGAATGCGCCCATGTCGAGCACGAGCTCTCCCGCCTGAGGCGAGAGCGCGCCGCAGACTCCGCTGCCGCCGCCCATCGGCGTCACACGCACTTGGTTCGCGCCCGCCCAACGCAGGATGGCTGCGACCTGCTCGCGCCCCGATGGGCGTGCAACCAGGACGCGCGGCGCCACGTTGCCGGACCGCTCGTCCATGATCGCCAGCGGCCACAGGTCCCGTACCGGGCGCTCGTCAAGGGCTGGCGCCCCGACGATCTTTTCGAGCTCCGCCCTCACTGAAGCTTGGCCGCGAAACGACCGGCGAGCCAGCCGGTCAGGATCGGTACCCCGAAGCCGCAAGGCCCGCTGTATTCGTAGCCTCCAAGCAGCGCGCCGGCGGCGTAGAGATTCTGGTACGGAACCTGGCTCTCGACATCGAGAGGGTGCAGACGGTTATCCGTGGACAGCCCGATACGAAGCTCCTCGGCGGGATCCAGGTACTGCAGGTGCTGCAGCCGGGTGCCCATGCGCGCCACCGCCTGGCCCTCATGAAACACACCCAGCTGCAGCAGCGGCTCCGCCGTCACGTGCCCACCGATCAGGCCACCACCGATGTGCCTGCCCGTGGCGAGAACGAACGCCTCGGCGCGGATGGTGCGGTCTCCAGCTTGCGCGGAGGTGATTCGGCCTCGCGCGGACTCGAAGGACGTCACATCCGCCTTCGACGTTCCGAGGGCGATCGCCTGCTGCAGCCGCCACCCGTGTGGCGATGGGGGTGCTGAGAGGAGCTCGAAACCGCCGTGAGGCAGGTTCGTGAACCCGGGCGGGTACGCGATCGCGGTGGCCCGGTTGTGGGAGAGCTGAGGTGCGCGTCGCCCGTAGAGGTCGGTGAGCGACGAGGCGATGGGCAGGTCAGTGATGCTCACCTCTTCTGGGACCGCATCGATGGCGTGAAGCTCCTTGAGCGCCTGCGCGGTTGAAGCGGCGTCGTAGTCACCGACCTCTTTGACGCCGACGACGGCGACCCGCCGACCGACCAGTGCGCGCAGCTCTCCGCCTGAGACGGTCGAAGGCACGAGGTTGGCGGGTCTGCCCAGGCCGTGGATGTCCGAATACAGGCCTCGAGTCCGCCATGTGCCTTCGAATTTGAGCCCGTCCTTTTCGAGCGCGAGCTGGAGCGTATGTATCGCGGTGTCGAGCTCAGTGGCCAGGCGCACCGAATCGAGTCCGAGCCGCGCGATGGGATGGTGGGGTTGGTGCGCGAGTATCGCGTCCAGGTCGTCGACCACCTCCATCCCGCCTGCGTACAGCGCTGTCGCCCCAGGGGCCCTTGCGACCACAGTGACCTCGGCCCCATCGCGACGGGCCGCGAGGGCGGCGCAGTAACCGGCGATCCCGCCGCCGATGACGAGGACCTTGGTCATGAAGCGACGATGCGGCGCGTGTCGGCGACGTCTTGCTTGAGTTGATGCACGAGCTCGTCGGTGCCTGGAAACTTGATGTCAGGGTGCAGATATCGGACGAAGCGAAGCTCGAGGCGCTGCTGGTAGAGGTCGCCCTCGAAGTCCAGCAGGAACGCCTCGACTCTCAGCTGCGTGCCGCCAAACGTGGGGCGGTAACCGACTGAAAGCGCGGCGACGAAGTCACCCTCGGGAGCGCGCGCTCGGCCGGCATACGCGCCCAGCGCCGGGATGAGCTTGTTCGGCTCGACCGCGATGTTCGCCGTCGGAAAGCCCAGGCGGCGCCCGACCTTCTCCCCCGCCTCGACCGGTCCTGCCATCGCATACTCGCGACCGAGCAGCCTGTTCGCCTTGTCCACGTCGCCTGCGGTGATCAGCCTCCGCACCTCTGAGCTGTGCAGGTCGTGTCCATCCACCTTGAAGGGAGGCACGACCTCGACCTGATGGCCGTGTTCGCGAAGCCACTGCGCGCTGCCGGTGCGGCCGCGCCCGAACGCGAAGTCGTAGCCGATCACCCAGCGGCGCAGTTCCATCACCGCGGAAAGCCGATCGATGAACTCCTGCGGAGAGAGCGATGCCAGCTCGCGGTCGAACCGCAGCACGATCGCGTGCTCGATGTCCGCGGCGTCGATCAGCGCGAGCTTTTCCTGGAGAGTGGTGATCGACTGTGGGCAGTTGCCAGGGTCGAGCACGCAGCGTGGATGTGGCTCGAAGGTGATGAGCGCCGGCTGAGACTCGGTTTGATGAGCCGCCGCGACGACGTGCCGGATCACGTCGACATGACCCAGGTGCACCCCGTCGAAGCTGCCGACCGTCAGCGCCACGGGCCCAATCGGACTCGTTGGGAGCCCCAGATGTACCTTCAGCTGAGCACCTTCTCGGGCACGAACGTGCGCCGAAGTGGGTCGGCGTGCCCCAGCGCGACCAGGCGGCCGCCGGTGTCGTGAGCTCTGATCAGTCCCGGCCCTGGCTCGGGCAGAACTCGCACGGCGCGGCCCTGCCGGACCAGTGCCTCCTGCTCCACGTTGAGCTTGACCCGCTCCATGTCCGGCAGTATGACTTCGGCCGGAAGCATGAGGCGCCGCACTTCTTCAGCGGTCGTCAAGTCCGCGGAACTGACCGCTGACTCGATGGTGAGCCCGCCGTAAGCCGTCCGGACCAACCGGCCGAGATACCCGCCCACACCCAACCGCCGGCCGATGTCGCGAGCGATCGAGCGTAAGTAGGTCCCGCTCCCGCAGCGGATCTCGACGCGGGCCACTGCATGCTCGCCCGGAGTGAAGTCGAGGAGCAGCGCCTCATAAACCTCAACCTCTCGCGCGGCGGGCTTGGGCTCATCCCCGCGTCGCGCGAGCTTGTAAGCGCGTTTCCCATCCACCTTGACCGCCGAGAACGCCGGCGGCTCCTGCAGGATGCGTCCGGTGAAGGCCGACAGGGCCGTGAGCACATCGGGTGCGCTCAGAGCGCTCGGATCGGCGACCGGCTCGCGCTCAGCCTCCGCATCGTCAGTCGCGGTCACGAAGCCGAAGTGGATGTCCGCGACGTAAGTCTTGGGCAGCTTCAGCGCGAACTCGGCGAGCCGGGTAGCCGACTCGAACAGGATGGGCAGGACGCCTGTCGCCAGCGGGTCGAGCGTGCCGGCATGTCCGACCCGGTGCGCGCCGGTGAGCCGCCGCAGGCGGTTGACGACGGCGAACGAGGTCTCCCCTGCAGCCTTGTCGACGTTGAGGACTCCCGCCGGAAATGGAGGTAGGTCCCGCCGATCCGTGCGGGCATCTGCAGGCTGGATGCGGCCGACCCGGGTGTTGCCACTTGCGCTCCGGTCCTCGCGCATCTACGCGATGCGCTCCGGTCCGGTGCTCGTGGCGCCTACGGCTCGGCTCGCCCCAGCCCGCATCTGCCCCGCCCGGCCGGCAGGCCCTACCTCCGCTTCAGCTCTCATTCGAGGCGGCAAGGATCGCCTCCTTCGCGGCCGCCAGCGCCATCTTCACCGCCTCGTCCATCGGCCGCTCGATCTCCGCTCCGGCGGCGCGGATGTGGCCGCCTCCACCGAATGAAGCGCACATCGCGGCGGCGTCGACAGCTCCACGGCTCCGGACGCTGATCTTCGTCAGCGAGTTGTTCACTTCCTTGAAGAGGATCGCAAGCTCGAGCCCCGCGATGCTGTTGAGCGTGTCGATGATGCCCTCGGACTCGGCCATCACCGCGCCGGCCTCGCGCAGCATGCGGCGGGTCACCTTGGCCCACGCGAGCCTGCCCTCCATTTCGACTCGCATGGTGGCGAGTGCAAGGCCGCTCAGCTTCAACGTCGTCTCCGGTCGCATCTTGTAGACCATCGTTGCGATGCGGCCCGGGTCAGCGCCCAGGCGAGCGAGTCGTGCCGCATCGTCCAGCGCGCGAGGAGTCGTGTTCTCGTGACGGAAGCCACCAGTGTCGGTGAGCAGGGCGACGTAGAGGTTCGTCGCCATCGTGGGCGTGATCGGATAACCGAAGTGATCCAGCATCTCCATCACCATCTGCCCCACCGCCGATGCGTCGGGATCGATGACGTTCACGTCTCCGAATCTCGAGTTCGAAGGGTGGTGGTCGACGTTGACGATCGTGGCGTGAGAGGCGATGCGCTTGACGCTGCTTCCGGAGCGTTCAAGGTTGCCCGAGTCGAAGAAGAACACCAGCTGCGGATCGATGCCGTGAGGCGGCTCGGCCAGGATGTCCCCGAACCCAGGCAGGAACTCGTACATCTGCGGCAGCGGAGGTGGGATGAGGACCCACACCTCCTTGCCGCTGCTGCGGAGGGCTTCAGCAAACGCAAGGCTGCACCCGAGCGTGTCGCCGTCAGCATCCTTGTGGCCGAAAATCAGGATCTCCTGGTTGGCGTCGATCAGCTCCTTGATCTCGTCGTAGATGTGGGGAGTCTTCTGCTGGGTGGCTATGTCTCTGCCTCCCCTGCATCGCCGTTTGGATGTGGCAGAACTTCTTTCAGCAGCTCTGCGATGTGGACGCTGTACTCGATCGACGGATCGAGCTCGAAGCGCAGGTCAGGAGAGAACTTGAGGTTCTGCAGCCGGCGGCCGAGCTCGTGACGGATGACGCCCTTGGCCGAGACGAGCCCCGCGAGCGACTCCTTTTGCTGTTCCGGGTTGCCGAGCACGCTGACGCGTATCCGTGCTGCCCTCAGGTCTGGCGACATACGAACTGCAGTGATGCTCACGAACCCGATCCGAGGGTCCTTGAGGTCGCGCCGAATGATGGACATGATCTCCTCACGTACTTGCTCCCCGACCTGATCGGCGCGGTAGCTGGTCATGACGACCTCCGCTGTAAGCCTTTCAGCCTGACTTAGATCTCTTCCCTTTCGAGCCGGTATGTCTCCATCGTGTCGCCCGCCACGAACGCTTCGAAGCCCTCGACGGCGATGCCACACTCCTGCCCGGCGGGCATCTCGCGAACGTCTTCCTTGAAGTGCTTCAGCGAGCTGATCCTGCCTTCGTGGATCTGCTCCTTGCCCCGGATCAGCTTGACCCAGCCTCCACGGCTGACCTTGCCCTCCAGCACCCGGCTGCCAGCGATGACTCCGAGCCTCGGGATCTTGATCGGGGTGATGACCTCGACCTTCCCCTCGCGGATCTGGCGGTACGTCGGCTCGCGCAGGCCCTTGGCGGCGCGCTCGACATCCTCGGTCAGCTTGTAGATGACGTCGTAGTAGCGAACCTCGACCTTCGCCTTTTCCGCGGCCGCGGTGGAAGCCGGCGTGGGCTTGAGGTTGAAGCTGACGATGATCGCGTTCGACACGCCGGCGAGCAGCAGGTCCGAGTCGCTTACCGCCCCGACGCCCTGGCCGACGACCTTGATCGCGACGACAGGGTCTTCGATCTTCTGGAGCGCGCTGAGCACCGCTTCCAGCGTGCCCTGCGCGTCGGCTTTGACGACGAGGCTGAGCTCCTTGACCTCGCCCTCTTTGGCCCGCCGCGCCAGCTCCTCGAGCGTGATGCGCGGAGCAAAGTCTCGGGCCGCCTCCTGGGTGCGCTTCTCCGACAGCTTCGTCAGCGCGATCTGGCGCGCGACCTTTTCCGAGCCGACGACCTGGAAGATGTCACCTGCTTGCGGAACCTCGCTCATACCGGACACGACGACCGGTGTCGCGGGTGGCGCTTCGGTCACGCTGCGGCCGAGGTCGTCCGCGAGGGCGCGAACTCGGCCGTAGATGTGACCGCAGACGAAGTCGTCCCCAACTTTCAAGGTACCGGCCTGGACGAGCACTGTCGCGACCGGTCCGCGTCCGCGCTCGAGGTGGGCGTCGACAATGGTGCCGATCGCATTGCGCTCGGGGTTGGCCTTCAGCTCGAGGATGTCGGTGGAGAGGACGATGGTCGTGAGCAGGTCGTCGATGCCCTGTCCGGTCTTGGCGCTCAGGTGGACGCATTCGTGCTCGCCGCCGTAGTGGCGCGTGACGATTCCGTTGCTGGCGAGCTCCTGGTGAACGCGGTCAGGGTTGGCCCCCTCCTTATCGATCTTATTGATCGCCACGATGATCGGCACCTTTGCGGCACGCGCGTGCTGGATCGCTTCAACCGTTTGCGGCATGACGCCGTCGTCGGCTGCGACCACCAGGACGACAATGTCGGTGACCTGGGCGCCTCGGGCGCGCATGGCGGTGAAGGCCTCGTGGCCCGGCGTGTCGATGAACACCACCGGATGACCGTCGGCGGTCTCGATCTTGTAAGCGCCAATCCTCTGCGTGATCCCTCCGGCTTCGCCGGCTGCGACGCGCGTCTTGCGGATCGCGTCGAGGATCGACGTCTTGCCGTGGTCGACGTGACCGAGGACAGTGACGATCGGAGGCCGGACGGTCAGCTTCGTCGGGTCCTCGTTGGCGAGCGAGAAAAGCTTCTCGCGCGAGGTCGTGACGACGGCGCCGTCGCCCTCCGCGGCCTCGACGGCGACCACGTCCTCGCTCAAGACGGGGTCGACCGTGAAACCAAACTCGTCGGCGACGATCTCCGCCGTCGCGAAGTCGATGACCTGGTTGATGGTGGCCAGGATCTTGGAAGCCATCAGCTTCTTGATGACCTCGACCGGGCCTACGCCCAGCTTCTCAGCGAGCTCCTTGACCGACAGGGTCGGCGGCAGCACGACGCGCCGGTCGCCGTTGGCCTCGATCTTCACCGCGACGGAGGTTGGCTTGAAGGCCGAACGGGCAGCCTCGATCGCCCCCGGCGCCAAAGGCGCGGCGGCGTTGCGTGTCAGCCGGCGCTGCTGGAGAAAGTTCACCAGCTCTTTTTGGCTGATTCCAAGTTCGCGTGCGAGTTCGTGTGACTTCATGCCCGACCAATGATTATGCCGTTCCCGCCGAATTCGAAACCTGGGGGAATCTGCCCTCTCCCCTTCGGGGAGAGGATCAAGGAGAGGGGCTTAAGCCAGCATCCCCGACAAGCTCAGTCCACAGCTCCGGCTGGACCGTCGTGCGCAAAGCGCGGTCCAGGGACCGCTTTTTTCGGGCAGATGCCACGCAAGTCGCCTGTGGATGGAGGTAGGCGCCGCGCCCAGCGGCCCGACCAGTCAAGTCCACCGCTGCGCCACCATCCGACCGCCGAACGACCCGGATCAGGTCCTGCTTGCCGGCCAGTTCCCGACAACCGACGCATGTCCGAGCGGACTCAGGGCGCGGTTTCTGCACCTGCCGGCTCGTCCGCTTCGCTCGGTTTGATGTCGATCCGGAAGCCCGTCAGCCTGGCCGCAAGGCGAGCATTCTGGCCATCGCGACCAATGGCCAGTGACAGCTGGCCGCGCGGCACCAGCACCGTCGCGGTCCGGGTGGCGCGGTCGATCGAGACAGAGTCCGCCTTTGCGGGCCCCAGAGATGCCGCGACGAAAGCTTCGGGGTCGTCGGACCACGGGACGATGTCCACGTGCTCGCTGGCCAGCTCGCTGAGGATGGCGCGATGACGCACGCCTTTTGGTCCGACGCAGGCGCCGACGGGATCCAGGCCTGGCTCGGTGGCCGACACCGCGATCTTCGTGCGGAGGCCGGCTTCGCGCGCGATGGCCCGGATCTGAACCGTGCCGGCTTTGATCTCGGGGACCTCGGCCTCGAGCAGCCGGTGCACAAAAGAGCGCGCGGCGCGTGAAACACGGACCTGGGCCTGCCGCGGATTGTGCTGAGTCTCGAGGATGACGACGAGAGTCGGACGGCCCGGGTGCAGCTGCTCGCCTGGAATCTGCTCCTCCGGCGGCATCACTCCTTCGATGCGCCCGAGGTCGACGTAGACCGTCCCAGCCTCGATGCGATCCACCACGCCGCTGCTCAACTCGCCCCTGTGTTCGGCGACGTCGCGCAGCACCTTGTCGCGCTCGAGGTCATGTATGTGCCGAAGCACGGCGTGCTTGGCGGTTTGGGCGGCCATTCGCTTGAACGGATCTGACGGCAGCATCTCGATGACCTCGCTTCCGTCGGGCCGCACTGTGCGACTTCGGACCTCGAGTGCGCCCGTCGCCGTGTCGAGCTTTACGGTCACGAAACCGGCCGGGTTGAAGGCGCGTACGTACGCGGTGGCGAGCGCGCTCTCCACCGTCTGCAGCATCTCCTCAAAGGGGATGCCCACCTCGGCGCAAAGCGCAGTCAGCGCTTCCGCCAGGCTCTCAGTGGACGGCTCAGAAGGAGACCGCGAGCCTGCCCGCGACAACGTCATCCCATTCAATGTGGACTATCACCGGGGCGCGTCCGCGCGCGCCAATTCCTTGAACCGCAATGCCCGCTCCGTCGACCGCCACCAGCTGGCCCTCGACGACCGTCTCCGACTCGCCAGTGCGATAGCGCACGTTGACCCGCTTGCCGTTGAACCGCTCGTAGTCTCTGTGACTCCGCAGGGGCCGTTCGGCTCCCGGAGACGAGACCTCGAGGTCATAAGGACCGTCGATGTAGTTGGAGTGATCGATCAGCGGGCCCGCGACGCGGCTCACGCGCTCGCAATCCTCGATCGTGATCGGCTCGATGCGGTCGATCGAGATGCGGAGTGTTCGTCCCGAGTGGCCTGACTGATCGAGCGAGTAGAGCTCGTAACCCATGTGCTTGATGGTGGGCTCGAGCAGCTCTCTGATGGACGTTATGGGCCAGGTCGGCATGTTGCGGTGTCTGAGAACAATCTACACGCTTACCGCAGCGGCTGGACTCGCCTCCACACGACGAGCAGAGGAGCCGCGTTGAAGATCGAGCTGTAAGTCCCCGACACGATCCCGATGAGCAGAGCCAGGGCAAACCCCTTCAGGGTGGCGCCGCCGGCGATCAAGATCGCCGCCAGGACCAGGACGACGGTGAAGCTCGTGATGACCGACCTCGCTGCGGTCTGCATGATGCTGAGGTTCACGACCTGCTCAAAAGAGAGCCGCTGGCTGACGCGCAGGTTTTCCCGGATCCGGTCGAACACGACGATCGTGTCGTGCACCGAAAAGCCCACGACAGTCAGGACCGCGGTGACGAACAGCGTGTCGATCTCTCCGATGCGAAGGTCGAATACCTTGCCCAGGATCGAGAAGATGCCTGTTAGCAGAAAGACGTCATGCAGCAAGGCTGCCAGGGCAGACCCGCCGAACTGAAAGCCGGCGCGCCAGCCTCCCGGCACGTTCCGGAACCGGATGGCGAGCAAGAAGAGGATGGCAACGGATGCGAGGACGACGGCGAGCAGGGCGAACTGGATCGTCTCGCCCGCGATGGTCGGACCAACCTCCAGGACCTGGAGCACGTTGACGGCACCGAGCGCGGGTTGGGCCGCGAGATGGTCCTCGAACGCTTTCTGCTGCGGCGGAGTCAATGGAAGGCCGGCGCGGATGATGAAGCTGCCTCGGTTGGTCTGAATCACAGATCCGGTGATGGGTTGCGCGGCCACCGCACTCTCGACCTGCGCGACCGTCGGGTGGTTGGCGAAGCTCAGGGTGAACTCGGTGCCGCCGGCGAAGTCGATGCCGAGCAAGAAACCGCGCGTCGCCATCGAAACGATGCCGGGGATGATGATGATCAGGGACAGCAAGAAGAAGAGGTTGCGCCGCCCCGTGATGTTGAGCCTTCTCACGCGCGGCTGAGGCCGGAGCTCTTCTTTCGGACTGCCGTCAGGGACGATGTCAGCCGCCTGCTGCTGGGGCGCGACGTCAGACAGTTCGGACACGGTCGACTCCCATGAGCGCCGGCCGGCGGAGCGCGCTGCCGGTCATGACGATCGCCAGCAGGTTGTGGGTCACGATGATCGAAGAGATCATGCTGGCCACGACGCCGATGCCCAGGGTGATGGCGAAGCCCTTCACCTGGCCCGGCCCGACAAACGCGAGGATCACGCAGGTGATCAGGGTCGAGGTGTTCGAGTCCCGGATCGCAGGCCACGCACGCCTGACCGCTGCATCGACCGCCGCGGCAATGGTGCGGCCCGCCCGAACCTCTTCCTTGAATCGTTCAAAGATCAGGACGTTGGCGTCGACCGCCATGCCGACCGAAAGGATGAATCCTGTGATGCCGGCCAGGGTCAGCGTGACGGGCACCACCTTGAAGATGGCAAGGACCGCACCTGCATAAAAGAGGAGAGCGATGCTCGCCAGGAGGCCTGGCACGCGGTAGTAGATGATCATGAAGAGAACGACGATCGAAAGGCCGAGCAGTCCTGCAGCGAGGCTGAGCTTCACCGACTCGGCGCCGAGGGTTGAGCCCACCTGAGTCACGGAAAGCACCTTGAGGTCGACTGGCAGCGACCCGGAGTTGATGCCGGTGGCCAGGTCGTTTGCGCTCTGCTGAGTAAACGATCCGCTGATCGTCGCGTTGCCGCCCGAGATCTCCTGCAGTGTCACAGGGTCTGTGAGGAACTTGCCACAGACGGTCTCCGGCGTCTGTGCGGCCAGACAGGCGGAGTCATACGGCTGAGACACCTTGCCGGCGTACGCAGGATCCTCCCAATGGTCGATGTCTGCCTGGGTCAGATCGAGCCAGATGGTCAGGTGGCGCAGCGGACAATCGGTGCCGGCGCCAGGGCAGGCGGCAACGTTGTCGCGTGTGAGTGTGTCGAACAGCCCGCCGCCGCGTGACGTGAAGCTGATGTTCACGACCCACGCCACCCCGTTCTGGTCGATCGTGGCAGTTGCGCTCTGGATGTCGTCTCCGGTCAGGCCGGTGAAGGCCGGCTTGTAGCCCGGTTGAGGCCCGCTCGTCACCTTGTCGTCGGCCACCCACTTCGTATAGACAAGCTTCGAAATGGCGCCGATAGTCTTCTGCGCCTGGTCAGCCGTTACGCCGGCAAGGTCGACTGTGATCCGGTCGTAGTTGCTGCCTGCGCCGCGGATCTCCGGCTCGCTGACGTTGAGCGCGTTGACGCGCTTGTTGATGACCTGGATCGTGCGCTGCTGAACGTCAGCGCGCGACTGGCCGGCCGGAAAGTTGGTGAGCTGGTAGTCGATATGCGTGCCACCCGCCAGGTCGAGGCCGCGATGGATGTACAGCTGCCAGCCGCCGAAGTTCGGCGGCAGCCCGGGGACGTTGCCCGTCAGCGGGTAGTGGTTGGCGATGCGGTAGATGTAGCCCGCCCCGTCGACGAACAACGAGAACGCCAGGACGGCGACGACGAACAGGCGGACTGGCCAGCTGAGGACTAATTGCACGGCCGATCAGTGTACCGAGGGCTCGCTCAGCGTTGCCGAAAGACCAGGTTCAGCACGACGGTCAAAACGATCGACAGGATGATGCTGGTGGCGATGGGCACGTAGACGGTCACTCCTCCGCTCCGGAAGGTCAGATCGCCCGGGAGGTGGAACCGGCCGAACAGCATCAGCGCGCCGCCGATCACGACCAGGAGCACGCCAAAGACGAGGAGCAGCCGCCCGACGTCCTGCATCCCTTTTAAATGACCCCTACCTTTCCGCGGCCCGGCTCACATAGCGATGGTAGGAGCATTCGAGGCGCCATCCTCGCGCCTCACAGTAATCGGGTCTGCTGCGGTCCGGTTTCCGGTGGAGTGATTCCCAGGTGCCGATACGCAAGCTCCGTCGCCACGCGGCCGCGCGAGGTCCGGGCTAAGAATCCGATCTGGATCAGATAGGGCTCATGCACGTCCTCTATGGTCTCTCGCTCCTCTGACAGCGAGGTCGCCATCGTGTCGAGCCCGACTGGGCCGCCGTTGAACTTCTTGATCAGCGTCTCGAGGAGCTGTCGGTCGAGCGGCTCGAGCCCGAGCTCGTCGATGTCCAGCATGGCCAGCGCTTGCCTGGTGATGTCGACGGTGCCCCGGCCGTCACCCCTGACCTGGGCGAAATCGCGGACGCGGCGGAGCAGGCGGTTGGCGATACGCGGTGTGCCGCGCGCTCGGCGAGCGATCTCTGAGACGGCCTCCGCGGGAACCTCGATGTCCAGGATTCGCGCGGACCTCGCCACGATCTTCTCCAGCTCGGCCTTGGTGTAGAAGTCCAGCCGGTAAACCGCGCCGAACCGGTCGCGGAGCGGGCCGCTCAGAAGACCCTGGCGGGTCGTTGCCCCGACGCAGGTGAAGTGCGGGAGCGGCAGGGTCGCGGCGCTCGCCCCCACTCCCTTGCCAAGCACCGCATCGAAACGGAAATCCTCCAGTGCGGGATAGAGCGACTCCTCGACGACGCTGTTGAGGCGGTGGATCTCGTCGATGAAGAAGACGTCACGTGTGGTCAGGTTCAAGAGGATCGAGCCGAGCGCGCCCTGGTGATCGATCGCGGGACCAGAGCTGACCTTGATCGCTACGCCCAGCTCGTTGGCGATGATATGCGCGAGGGTCGTCTTACCGAGGCCGGGGGGGCCACACAGCAGGACGTGCTCCACGGGCTCGCCTCGCCGGCGGGCCGCCTCGAGCAGGATGCCCAGGTTCTCGCGCACCTGCTCCTGGCCGACGTACTCGGCCAGCATCCGCGGCCGGAGCGTGAGGTCGAACTGATCGTCGTCAGCTCGTGCGTCGAGGACGATGTCTCCGGTCACTGGAGCTCGACCCCGGCCTGATGGCGAGAGATTCGGTGCACAGGTGGCCCAGATGCTAGGCGCAGCCGAGCACCGGAGCGAACCGTATTGAACATACGTGCAGCGAGGAGCGCAGGCTGCAACGACGCAGATGGGCCGCATGGGCGCCGAAGATCCGTCATCACGGTCGGGGGCGAGCTCCTTGTCCCAGCGCTCGAAGCGCGACCGCGAGGGCTTCCTGCGTGGATGGCGTCTCTTTCCAGTCCACCGATTCGATGCCGACGCGCGCCTCCTGCGACGAGAAGCCAAGGTTCCGAAGCGCTGACTCGACAGCCTTCGGCACTGCGCCGTCGCCTGCAATTGCTGCGGCCCGCGGGACCACCTCGAGGTCCGCGAGGGCGTCCAGGCGCGGCTTAAGCTCGATGATCACCTTGGCGGCGGTGCGCGGCCCGACCCCGCTTGCACGCCTGATCGGCGTCGCGTCTTCGCTCACGATCGCTCGCTTCAAGACCTCCAGGCTCGCCGAGCTGAGGATGTTGAGCCCCACCTTTGGACCGACGCCGTCGACCTGGATCAGCATCTCGAACATGTCCAGCTCTTCGACGGTGGCGAATCCATACAGGGCGAGCTGATCCTCTCTGACCTGGGTGTGGATGTGCAGCTCGATGTCACCGCCAGGCGGCGGAAGCTGCTGCCGAGTCCCTGCTGCCACGCTGACCATGTAGCCGACGCCTCCGACATCCAGCACCACGAAATCGGCGCCCGATCTCCGAACGACTCCGCTGAGATGCGCGATCACCGGAAGTGCCCCCTGCGCGCGGCCGGCGTCACGGCCGCCTGGGTGAAGCGCCGGCTTCGCGCGTGGCAGACCGCGATTGCGATGGCATCGCGCGCGTGGTCGTCGAGGCGGCCTTCAGGGACCTTTACCTGCGCCGCCAGCATGCGTGCGATCTGAGCCTTGTCCGCGTTGCCGTAGCCGGTCAGGATGACTTTTACCTGGCTCGGCTTGTACTCGAAGACGGGAACGCCACGCTCCTCGAGCACGGCGAGTATCGCTCCTCGCGCCTGCGCCACCGCGACCGCGCTGGTCGCGTTCCGGCCCATGAACAGCTCCTCTAGGGAGGCTTCTGCCGGCGGGTTCTCGTCGAGGAGCCGGCGAAGGTGTTGGGTGATGATCAGCAATCTCTCCCCGTCACGGCCCGGGCGGGTGATGACAGTGCTGCAGGCCAGGACGAGGTTGGGTTCTGACAACAACGCAAAACCTGTGCTCGCGAGCCCAGGATCGATCCCGAGGATCAGTCCGTTTGCGGCGCTCGACATCTATCCATCAGGTTCTACACCTGTGCTGAGACGCGTTCAAAAACGCGGCGAGGACTTCGTCCTCACCGCGGGAAAGCTCCAGGCCATGACTGGCAGGCGCCTGGAAGGTGAAAGTCTGGGGACGGCCGGAGTAAATCCGGCCTATTTGCGACCTTTCAACTAATTCCATTCATACCTGTGCTGAGACGCGTTCAAGGACGTTGTTTGGGATGTCAAAGTTGGCGTAAACCTGCTGGACGTCGTCGTCCTCCTCGAGTGATTCCATGAGCCTGAGCACGGCGCCTGCTTTGTCTTCATCGACCGCGACCGTCTGCTTGGGCTGCATCGTGATCTCGGCGTTATCGACCGTGACGCCAAGCTGCTCCACCGCCGCCTTTACCTTCTCGAAGCTGTTGGGCGGCGTGCTGATCTCGACTGACTTGCCGTCGACCTGAACGTCATCCGCCCCGGCTTCGATCGCCGCGAGCCCGACCTCTTCAGGATCGATCTTCCCGGCGTTGGCACTGATGACACCCTTGCGTTCGAACATCCAGCCCACCGAGTTGGACTCGCCCAGGTTGCCGCCGAGCTTCGCGAAGCGGTGGCGGATCGACGCGCCCGTGCGATTGCGATTGTCGGTGACTGCGTCGACCATCACCGCCACGCCGGCCGGCCCGTATCCCTCGTAGCGCACCTCTTCCATGCGCTCGCCGCCAAGGTCGCCGGTCCCGCGGTTGATCGCGTTCTGGATCTTGTCGGCCGGCATGTTGATCTCACGAGCCTTCTGGATCGCCAGGCGCAGCCTGAAGTTGCCGTCCTGATTCCCGCCGCCTTCTTTCGCGGAGATCGTGATCTCACGGCTGGCCCGCGTGAACGCCTGGCCGCGCTTGGCGTCGACGATGGCCTTCTTGTGCTTGATGCCGGCCCATTTCGAATGTCCCGACATCTACCGAAGCCCTCCGAACATCTTTTCGCTAATTCTACTTCAGGCGGATTCGAACGAAATTTCTTTTGCCCGCCTGAAGCACGTCGCCCTCCTTGAGCGCTGCGCTCTCGGCGGCCTTCTCTCCGTTGATCCGAATCCCGCCCTGCTCGACGAGGCGTCGCGCGTCCCCTCGGCTCTTCGCGAACCCGACCTCGACCAGCGTGGCGAGCAGGTCGTCCGGCTGGGTGGCAACGCGCTCTGGTACCTCTTCAGGAGTCGAGTGCTTGCGAAACTTCAAGTCGAAGTCCTCTTCGGCGCGACGCGCGGCATCTTCGCCGTGCAACCGCTTCACCAGCTGCCGGGCTAGCGCGGCCTTGGCATCGCGCGGCTTCATCGTCAGCACCTCGGCTTGCTGCTGGGCATCGAAGCCTGAGACCAGGCGAACGTACTTGTCGATCAGCTGGTCCGGGATCGACATCGTCTTCCCGTAGATCTCTTCCGGCGGCTCGTTGATGCCGATGTAGTTGCCGAGCGACTTGCTCATCTTCTGGACACCGTCGGTCCCCTCCAGCAGGGGAAAGACCGCGATGTCCTGCGGCTCCTGCCCGTAAGCCTTCTGGATGTCGCGTCCGAACAGCAGGTTGAAGAGCTGGTCGGTGCCGCCGATCTCGACGTCGGACTGGACGGCAACCGAGTCGTATCCCTGGTTGAACGGATACAGGATCTCGTGCGCCCCGATCGCGGCGCCTCCTTTCAGGCGGTCGGCGAAGTCCTCTCGCTGCAGCACCTGCTGCAGCGTTGCCTTTCCCAGCAGCCTGAGCACGTCGGCCGAATTCATCGCCCCGAGCCATTCGGAGTTGAAGCGGATCTCAGTGCGATCGCGAACGAGTACCAGGCTGGCCTGTTCGTAATACGTCTGGGCGTTGGCCGCAACCTGTTCTTTGCTCAGGATCGGCCGCGTTTCAGAGCGGCCGCTGGGGTCGCCGATCATGGCCGTGAAGTCCCCGACGATCAGGACCACCGTGTGCCCTTCGTCCTGGAAGGCGCGAAGGACGTCGAGCACGACCAGGTGGCCGACGTGAAGGTCTGGGGCGGTCGGGTCGAGCCCAAGCTTGACCCTGAGCTTGTCCCCTCGTTCGAGCCGAGCCCTCAGGTGCTCCTCACTATGGATCTGGACCGCCCGCTCACGCAGGCGCTCGAAGAACTTGCCCGCCAAGTTCTACTGAGGGACTGGGCTTGTGCTGAAAAAGATCTGAGGGTCGGAGGGCAGAGCGGGCTGGAACAGGTTGATGATCGGCTTCTTGGCCAGATCGACAAGTGGAACCGCGATGTGGGAGCCGTTGTACGCGTCGCCGATCTTCAGCTCGAGCGCGTCGAGCTGGGACCCCCCGATCGGGTGAGCGGCAGCTCCAAGCTCGTAGATGACGATGACGGCAAGGACACCCCCCGTGATGGCGCCGACGATCACGCCCAGCGAACGGTTCAAGACGAGAGCGGGGATCTGGATCGACGAATGCGCGAGCTGTGTCGCTCCTTCGACGATCAGGAGCACGGCGGCTGCGATCCCGAAGAACCCATAGATCCTGGCGTCGGCGACTTCGAAGTTGGATGACTGCTGCAGGATCAGCCCTGCCTGCAGTCCCATGTTGGTCGCAGCAAGGAATGCGACATACAGGGCGACCAGCCCGATCAGGCGGCGGAACACGCCGGTGAAGAAGCCGCCCACTGCATAGAAGAGAACCAGCCCGATGGCCGTCCAGTCGATCCACGTCATATTTGAAAGTCCCTGCCTTCCCGGTCCGAAATCGCATACCACTGGGGTCCCCGCGGCGAAGCCGCGGGAGGCCGGTTTCGGACCGAAGCCGCTGAAGCGCCCCCGGACCGGGTTCCCCGGTCCGGGTAACTGTGAGCGGAAATACCGCGATGTCGGCACTCCGGGATGTTGGTTTGTATGCAGCGCTTCACCGGCGCCTCATATTCGGAACCGGGCCTGGTGTCGCTTTTCCAACGCCAGCTTGATCTCAGACATCACTTTCTCCACTTCGGCGTCCGTCAGGGTGCGCTCGGGGCTTCGGAAAGTCAAGGTGAAAGCGATGCTCTTGTGCCCTTCCTGAACCTGGGCGCCATGGTATTCGTCGAAAGCGTGAGCCATCTCCAGGAGCTCACCGGCGGATTCTTTGATCGCCGCCAGGAGCGAACCTGCCGCCACATGCTCTTCCACCACGACAGCAAGGTCCCGGTCGACCGCGGGGAATCTTGGCAGCGGTTGCGCGCGGGGTAGGCGCGACGCCGCGAGCACCGGCTCGACGTCGATTTCGAACGCTACCAGGCGACCTTCGACCCTGAGGCTCGCACCTACGGTCGGATGAAGCTCCCCGACGTAGCCGAGCTGCCGGCCGTCCATCGTGACGGCTGCGCATCGCCCCGGATGAAAGAGCTCCGCGGCGCCGCGCTGGTACGTGCACGCCGGGGCAGACAGCGCCTCGACGCAAGCGTCGAGCACCGACTTCATCCTGTAGAACGCTTCTCGCCCGGAGTCCGCGGAGGAGCCGGCGGTGGCGACAGCCGCGATGCGCAGAGGCTCATCTGGCTGCGTGTTCTTCTCGCCGACGCGGGCGAGGAACGCCGCGGCGATCTCGTACACGCAGACATCGCCACGCCCGCGGTCGCGATTCAACGCCACGGCGTCGACCAACGATGGCACAAGTGACGTACGCAGGGTGTCCATGTCGTCGCTCAAGGCATTCGCCACGCGCATCGCTTGCGCGGAGACCCGGAGAGCTTCGAGCTTGCGCCCCGAGACCAGCGCGGGATTCCACGTCTCGGTGAATCCCGCGCCGGCCATGACCTCCCGAGCCGCGTCGAGCCGGCGGTCGACGCTTGGTTGCAGCGGCGTCCATCTGTCGTGGCGCCGGCCGGGCAAGGTGGGCGCCACCCTGTCGTACCCATACACGCGGCCGACCTCCTCGACGAGGTCCTCGGGAATCGTCACATCGAGCCGGAACACCGGCGGCAGGACGTCCCATTCGCCATCGCCGAGCACCTTCACGTGGAACCCGAGACGGATGAGGATGGCCTCCGATTCCTGCAGCGGAACGTGAACGCCTAGCACCTCATCGATGATCCAGGGCTTCATCCGGATGCGCACCGGTTCCTGCGGGTGCGGGTAGACGTCCGGCCACTCGCTGTGCACGGTGCCACCGGCCAGCTCGGCGATGAGCGATGCAGCCCGCCGCGCCCCGGCCAGGGCGAGCTCGGGTGGCAGGCCGCGCTCGAACCTCGCGGACGCTTCTGTCCGGAGCCCGAGGGTGCGCGCGGTCTGGCGCACGCTCGGTCCGTTGAAGGTCGCCGCCTCGAGCAGGATGTCGGTGGTCCCGTCATCGACGGCTGTCTCTTCCCCGCCGATCACGCCGGCGATCGCGACCGCACGCTTAGCGTCGGCGATGACGAGCATGTCGGGACCCAGCTGGCGTTCGACGCCATCGAGGCACAAGAGCTTCTCGCCGCCGTGGGCGCGCCGAACGCGGATCTCGGGCCCGTTGAGCTTCGCAAGGTCGAATGCGTGCAGCGGTTGGGCGTATTCGAGCAGCACGTAGTTCGTGATGTCGACGATGTTGTTGATTGGTCGCACGCCGCATGCGCGCAGCCTTCGCTGCAGCCAGCCCGGGCTTGGACCCACCTTCACGCCCGTGATCACGCCGCCGATGTACCTGCTGCACAGGTCGGGGTCGTCGATGGCGACCTTGACCAGGTCTTTGCCTGGCGGATCCGCAGTGCCGGTGAATGCCGGCATGAAATCACGCGTCATGGGACGGTCAAGACCCGAGGCCAGCTCGCGAGCGACACCCATGTGGCCCATGCAGTCCGGGCGGTTGGACGTGACCTCCGCCTCCATGATCGCCTGGTTGGGGATCACCGTTGTCAACGGGTCGCCGGGCTTGCCAGAGGCGAGGATCAGGATTCCGGAGTGGTCGTCGCCGAGCATGAGCTCGGACGCCGAACACAGCATGCCGCCGGCCTTGTAGCCCGCGATGTTCATGTCCTTGACGACGTTTCCATTCGGCACCGTCGTGCCCGGGAGGGCGACCGGCACCAGCGTTCCAGGGACGGCGTTCGGCGCGCCGGCGATGATCTGCACGACGCGTCCACCGAGGTCGACCTGGTGGATCCACAGCGGCTTCCGCGACTTCGGGTGCGGCACCTGCTCCAGCACCTTTCCGATCAGGATCTGCGAAAAGTCCACGAGCGTGAGCCCTTCGACCTCGATGCCCAGGCGGGTGAGCACCTCCGCCGCCTCCTTGGGTGGAACGTCGGCCAGGTCGACGAAGTCGCCAAGCCATTCGTAGGAGATGCGCACTTCTAAATGCCCCTACCTTTCA
This sequence comes from Candidatus Eiseniibacteriota bacterium, assembly GCA_035635595.1. GTDB lineage: Bacteria > Chloroflexota > Dormibacteria > Dormibacterales > Dormibacteraceae > Palsa-870. The sequence goes on along the minus strand of DASQAU010000132.1, from coordinate 278 downwards.
CTGGCTAAAACTGCTCGAGGAAGCGAAGGTCGGACTCGTAGAAGAGGCGGATGTCGTCGACGTCGTGCTTGAGCATCGCCATCCGCTCGATGCCGAACCCCCACGCGTACCCGTTCCAGAGGGTGGGATCGATGCCACCGTTGCGCAGCACCTGCGGGTGGACCATGCCGCAGCCGCCGACCTCGAGCCAGCCCTTGTGCCGGCAGCTCTTGCAGCCCATGCCGCCGCAGATGCCGCATGACACGTCGAACTCGAAGCTCGGCTCGGTGAAGGGGAAG
>DASQAU010000131.1:0-8394 GCA_035635595.1 Candidatus Eiseniibacteriota bacterium | reverse complement strand
CGTGGCTCCGTCGCCGAACATACAGAAGACGACGTCCTTCTCCTTGCGGTACCTGACAGCCCAGCCGCCGCCTACGGCGAGGGGGAGGTGGCCGCCAACGATGCCGTACCCGCCCATGAAGCGGAGGTTGGCGTCGAACATATGCATCGAGCCGCCGCGGCCGTGTGACGTTCCGGTCTCTTTGCCGAACAGCTCCGCCATCACAGCCCTCGGGTCGATGCCGCGAGCGATGGCATGGCCGTGCTCGCGATAGCTGGTGAAGATGTAGTCGTTCGACTGGAGGGCCTTGACGCCGCCAACGACCGTCGCCTCCTCACCGATGTTCAGGTGGCAGTACCCGCCGATCCGCGCTTTCGTGTACTGCTCCTGCGCGCGCTCCTCGAAGCGGCGGATCAGCTGCATCTCGCGATGCAGGCCGAGCAGGAAATCGCGATTTTCCTTTTTCAACTCGAGCAGCTTGGGTGTGATGGCGGTGGGGGGTGGGGGACTCTTGACCATTGGTTGCTCCCGATTTTGAACCTCTCCATTCGTCGGAGCACTCTCCTCCCCACCATGTGGGGAGGTGGCCCGCAGGGCCAGAGGGGAGGTGGAGCTGGCAGAGCGGCGGTTAGGGATATGAATCGCGCGGCCCTGCGCAGCCAGCGCCGCCTCCATCAGTGACTCGGGCAGCGTCGGATGCGCGTGAATGGTGAGGTCGACCTGCTCGAGCGTGAGGCCGTTCTGGATCGCGAGCGTCGCTTCGGCGATGAGGTCGGTCGCCCTCGGCCCGACGATGTGCGCCCCAAGCAGCTTCCCAGAGCTCGCGTCGGCGATCACCTTCACGAAGCCCTCCGACTGTCCGAGCGTGAGCGCGCGGCCTGAGGCGGCGAATGGGAACCGTCCGATCTTCACGTCGAGCCCCTTGTCCTTCGCCTCCTTTTCGCCGAGTCCGACATGCGCGATCTCGGGCTCGGTGTACACGCAGTTCGGCGCGGCGTGGTAGTCGGGCGTTCGGTTGGCGTGTCCGACGATGTTGTCGACGGCGCACAGCCCCTCATACGAGGCGACGTGCGCGAGCATGATGCCGCCGATCACGTCGCCGATCGCCCACACGCCGTCGGCACTCGTGTGCAGGTGTTCATCCACGACCACCCGTCCGCGCTCCAGCTTGACGCCGGCCTTCTCGGCTTCGAGCCCCTGCGTGTAGGGCACGCGGCCGACCGCGAGCAGCACCTGGTCGGCATCGACCGAGCCGCCCTCGCCGCCCGAGGAGAAGCGGACCCGCAGGCCACCCTTGCCCTTGACGACATCTTCCACCTTGGCGTTGGTGTGGATCTCACCGCCGATCCCTGCCAGGTGCTTCGTGTAGACGGTGACCAGGTCCGCGTCGACCATCGGCAGGATCTGCGGCAGCATCTCGAAGACGGTGACCTTGCTGCCGAGCGCGGCGAACATCGCCGCGAATTCCATGCCGACGACGCCACCGCCGATGACTGCCAGTCGCGCAGGAATTTCCTTCAGCTCCAGAATCTGGTCGGAGTCGATGGTGAGCTCCGCGCCCTTGAGCGGAATCCGTGCGATCGCCGAGCCGGTGGCGATGATGATGTCCTTGGCCTGGAGGCGATCGCCCGAGACGTCGACCACGCCGTCTCCGCCGAGGCTCGCGCTTCCGCGCACCAGGGTCACTCCGCCGGCCTTGAACAGGCCCTCGACGCCCTTGACCAGCTGATCGACGACGCCGCCCTTGCGCTTCTGAGCGGCCGGCCAGTCGAATCCGATCTTGTCCACGACCAGCCCAAATGGGGCGCCCGCCTTCGCCAGCGAATACAGCTCGGAAGACTGCAGCAGGGCCTTGGTCGGGATGCATCCGCGGACCAGGCAGGTGCCTCCGACCCGGTCCTTCTCGACGACTGCCGTCTTGGCGCCCAGCTGTGCGGCTCTAAGGGCGGCCACGTAGCCTCCGGGCCCGCCTCCGATCACGACCACGTCAAAAGAACCGGCCATATGTCTCCTGTCTATACCTGCGATCGAAATTAATTATGCCGCTCGGGCCCAGCTCCTACGTCGGCCTGGCCCCGTTGGGGCGGTAGCGGTTGACGATCGGCATCCGCCTGTCACGCCCGAAGGCGCGCGGCGTGATCTTCACCCCGGGCGGGGCCTGCCTGCGCTTGTACTCGCTGCGGTCGACGAGCTGGATCACCCGCGCCACTGTCTCGGCGTCGTGGCCGGCCGCCACCAGCTCCTCGGGGCTGCGGTCCTCCTCGACGTAGCCGCGGAGGATCGGGTCGAGCTCCGAATAAGGAGGCAGGCTGTCAGTGTCCTTCTGCCCGGGCTTCAGCTCAGCCGAAGGGGCCTTCGTCAGCACGCGTTCGGGGATGGCGGGGCCGAGCGAGTTCCGGTAGCGGCAGAGCTCGTAGACCGTCGTCTTGGTGATGTCTTTGAGCACGGCGTACCCACCAGCGATGTCGCCGTACAGGGTCCCGTAGCCCGTTGCGAGCTCGGACTTGTTGCCGGTGCTCAGCACGATGTAGCCGAACTTGTTCGACAGCGCGTGCAGGATGGTGGCGCGAATGCGTGGCTGAATGTTCTCTTCGGCCACGCCCGGTTTGGTGCCCTTGAACACAGGCGCCAGGATCTCCTCAAACCCGCGATGCGGAGGCTCGATCGAGAAATCCATGAGCTGCATTCCGAGCGCCTCAGCCAAGAGCTCGGCGTCCTCCAGGCTTTCCGTCGACGTATGGCGCGACGACATGCGTACGCCGATCACGTTCTCTGGACCCAGAGCATCACACGCGATCGCCGCGGTCAGCGCGGAATCGACGCCCCCGGACAAGCCGATCACGACCTTCTGAAAATCCTGCTTACGGATGTAGTCGTGCGTCCCGAGCACGACGGCGGCATAGATCTCCTCTGCGCCTTCCAGGGGCTGCGCGATGCGCGGCTCGAGGGGAGGTTTCGATTCACGCGCGCCGGTCGTACTCAGTGCCTCCTCGGTTACGACGAGGTTGAGTCGCTCGGCGCCCTCCGCCTCGTAGCGGATGGTCTCGATCGGCCGCTGTCCCCTGGCCGCGTCGACGTTGATGTCGCAGACGAGCAGCTCCTCGGCGAACGATGAGGCGTGAGCGAGCATCTCTCCATGGGGGCCGAAGACAACGCTGTTTCCGTCGAAGACGAGCTCATCCTGGCCGCCAACCGTGTTGACGTAAGCGACGAAGGCTCCATAGTTCGCAGCCCTCTCGGCGACCATCGCCTCCCGCTCCGACCGCTTGCCCGCGTGGTAGGGCGAGCCGTTGATGTTGATCAGGAGCTCTGCGCCGTGGTGCGCCTGCCACGCCATGGGCCCGGACGGATACCAGCAGTCCTCGCACACGGAAACGCCGATACGCACGCCGTCGAGCACGAAGATCGGGCAGCGATGGCCCGGCTCGAAGTAACGCTGCTCATCGAAGACTCCGTAATTCGGGAGGAAGACCTTGTGATAAATCGCCTTCAGCTCGCCGTCGTGCAAGAAGGCGGCGGCGTTGAAGATCGCCCCATCGTCGTCCACGAAACCGACGACGGCTGAGATTCCCATTGTCGCCTTGGCCGCCACGTCCAGCTTCCTCCGGTTGTCGCGCACGAATGCGCGCTTCAAGACGAGATCCTCCGGCGGGTAGCCTGTGATGACCAGCTCGGGGAAACAAACGATGTCGGCACGCTTTTCGCGGGCGCGTTCGATCCACTCGGTGACCAGGCGCGTGTTGCCGTCGAGGTCTCCGACGATCGGGTTGACCTGAGCCAGCGCGATCCTCAGTGATTGGCTCACGTACTCAATTTTGACCTCCGCGCAAAGCTAGCATTGGAATCCTTGAGCTACTTCGATCGACTGCGCGCGCTCTCGGCCGAACGCAACACACTGCTTTGCGTCGGTCTCGACCCGGACCCCGAGCGAATCGAGGGCGGGGCCGCCGGCGCCCTGCGCCACTGCCGAGACGTCGTTCATCAGACCGAGGAGCACGTGTGCTGCTACAAGCCCAACAGCGCCTTCTGGGAGCAGTACGGCCCGGACGGCTGGGCCGCCCTGATGGAGCTGCGGGACGAAGCTCCGGACACGCCGTTTCTCTTCGACGGCAAGCGCGGCGACATGGGCAACACGATGGCCGCATATGCACGGACGGTCTTCGTGACTCTCGCGATGGATGCGGCGACCGTCAACCCCTACCAGGGCACGGACTCGATCCAGGAGTTCACGCGCTACAGCGATCGCGGCGTCTACATCGTGTGCCGCTCATCCAACCCCGGGTCGGTCGACCTGCAGCACCTCGAGGCCGCCGGCAAGCCAATCTACCTGCACGTCGCCGAGCTAGGCGAGCGCATGAACACAGCGGGCAACGTCGGCCTTGTCGTCGGCGCCACGGCGCCGGCGCAGATCGCCGAGGTCCGGCGCGCGACGCCGCTGCCGTTCCTGATCCCGGGCGTCGGTGCGCAGGGCGGCGATGTGGAGGGTTCGGTGCACGGCGCGTGGAATGGCGACCGCGCCTCGTGCCTGGTCTCGGCGAGCCGGAGCGTGCTCTTCGCGAAAAGTCCCGCGCGTGAAGCCGAGGCGCTCAGGCGGCAGATCAACGCTGCCGCGGGCGCGCGCGCGTGAGCGAGATCCACACGAACTCAGAGGCTTCGCCGTGAGTTCGCGGGGGCCCCTAGAAAGACGAAAGCACACGGCACGCCTCGTGCTGACCGGTCACATCATCGACTCGATGATCCTTCCGCAGGTGATGGACATGGTCATGGACCTCGGCGGCAACTTCACCATTGAAGAGCTGAAGGTCGGTCAGCATAAGACCGACACGTCGATCTGCAGGATGGAGGTCGTCGCCAACTCGGCGGAAGAGCTGGATCGCATCGTGCGGCAGGCGCGCGCCCTGGGCGCGACCGCGGAGTCGGAGCATCCGGCTCGACTGGAACCGGTCACCAAGGAGGGCGTCTTCCCCGAAGGCTTCTACTCGACGAGCAACCTCCCGACCGATGTGCTCGTCGACAGTCAGTGGGTGCACGTCGACAACATCGAGATGGACTGCGCGATCGCCGTCGATCGCAAGGCTGCCCGCGCCTGGTGCATCGTCTTTCAGGGCGCCAAGCCGGGCATGGAGGTGGTGGTCGGGCACGAGGGCGTGCGCGTCACTCCGCTGGAGCGATCGCGCCAGACCGAGATCTTCAGCTTCATGGGCAGCGAGGTTTCGGCGGAGAAGCCGAAGAAGGTCCTCATCGCGGCTATCGCCTCCGAGATGCGCCAGGTCCGCGCTGCGGGCGGCCGGATTCTCGTGGTGGCCGGCCCAGGGGTGGTTCACACAGGCGCAGGCCTGTACCTCTCGCGGCTGATCGAGCTGGGTTTCGTACAGGTGCTCTTTGCCGGCAATGCGCTCGCGGTCCATGACGTCGAGGTGGCCCTGTTCGGCACGGCGCTGGGCGTGAACATCGAGAGCGGGGTTCCGATCGAGCACGGTCACGAACATCACATGCGAGCCATCAACCGCGTGCGCGCCGCGGGCGGCTTGAAGCAGATGGTCGAGAGCGGCCAGCTGAAGACAGGCGTGATGAAGTCGGCGATCGAGCATGGCGTCGAGATCGTGCTCGCGGGCTCGGTGCGCGACGACGGGCCGCTGCCCGACGTCATCACAGAGATGGTCGAGGCGCAGATGCGGATGCGGGCGGCCCTGCCCGGCGTGCGCATCGCCTTGATGCTCTCCACGATGCTGCACTCGATCGCCACGGGCAACATGCTGCCGGCCGGCGTGCGCACAGTTTGTGTCGACATCAACCCGGCGGTCGTGACCAAGCTGGCGGATCGCGGCAGCTGGCAGTCAATTGGACTGGTGACCGACGTCGAATCGTTCTTGCGCGAACTGGCCCAAGTCGTGGAAACTGGGAGCCATGGGTAAAGGACGCGACAAGCAGGGCCGCGAGGCGAAGAAGAAAAAGAAGGTCAAAGGCGCGGGCGGGCCTGCTCCTGATGTCCAGTTCCGCCACCACTCGGTGGTGACGAGCCAGCCACCGGAACCGCAGCCCAAGGCCTCGGAATAGGACCCCGCCCGGTCTTCGCGACGATCGGGCTGGTGGGCGGCCTGCTCGGTGGCCTGCTCGGCGTGGGCGGCGGCTTCGTCATGGTTCCGCTGCAGGTGCTGTGGGCGAGGATGCCTCAGAAGCAGGCCAACGCCACCTCGCTCGTCGCGATCATCCCGATCGCGCTTGTCGCTGTGCCCATCTACTACTTTCGCAAGGGCACCCCACAGGTCGACTTCCACCTGGCGCTGTTCCTGGTCATCGGCAGCGTGATCGGCGCGTATTTCGGAGCCCGGCTGCTCAATCGCATCCCGGAGCGTGAGCTCAAGTACGGGGTCGCAGGGCTGCTGTTCCTTGCCGGCCTCAAGGAGTTGGTCTTCCCATGAGCTGGGGCGACCTCGTGGCGATCGGCGGCGGCCTGCTGGCTGGATTCCTCAGCGGCACGATCGGCATCGGCGGCGGCCTGGTCTTCGTGCCTTTCATGACCATCGGCTTCCGAATTGCCCAGCCGCTGGCGCAGGGGACCTCGCTGGCGGCTGTCATACCGACGGCCGTGGTCGGAGGGGTTACGCACCTGAGGCGCGGGAACGTGCGGCGAGACGCCGCGATCTGGATGGGGGCGGGGGGAGTGGTGGGGGCCGCCATCGGGGCCCTGATCGCCGTCGAGGTTCCGAGCTCGATCCTGGCCCGCATCTTCGGCGCGTTCCTGCTCTTCAGCGCTTACCGGATCGCCTTTCCGGGGAGGCCCGCCGCGACCGAGCCCAAGGTTCCTGCTTAGCTTGTTGACACGATGACGCAACGCGGCGTAGGCTCGTGCGCGAAACCAGTACGTTCGAGTACTGAAACGTTGTAGAGGAGTGGTGAGTTCAGTGGTTTCGTTCGAGCTGAGCGACGAGCAGCGTGAGATCCGCGACTGGGTGCACAGCTTCGCGGAGAAAGAGATTCGCCCCTTCGCGCACCAGTACGACGAGAGTGAGGAGTTCCCCTGGCCGGTCGTCAAGAAGGCGGCCGAGGTGGGCCTCTACGGCGTCGACTTCCTCCAGCAGACCTACGGTGACGCCACGGGCATCATGCCGGCGCTCGTCGCAGAGGAGCTGACCTGGGGCTGCGCGGGCATCGCCCTGGCCATCCAGGGCACCGGCCTTCCGATCGCCGCGATCTTTTCCCAGGGCACGCCCGAGCAGATCGCGACCTGGATCCCTGCCTGCTTCGGCACCGTCGAGAAGCCGGCCCTTGGAGCCTTTGCGGTGACGGAGCCCGACGCCGGCTCGGACGTTTCGTCGATGAAGACTCGAGCGGTGCGCAAGAACGGCGACTGGGTGATCAACGGCCAGAAGATCTTCATCACGAACGGAGGCATCGCGGACGTCCACGTGGTGGTGGCTGCGGTCGAGCCTGAGCTCGGCACGCGCGGCCAGGCGAGCTTTGTCGTCGGTCCCGGGACCAAGGGACTGCGCATGGGCAAGAAAGAAAAGAAGATGGGCATCCGCGCTTCGCACACGGCCGAGGTGCTGCTCGAGGACTGCACGATTCCGGCCGAGAACGTGCTCGGCGGCATGGAGAAGCTCGAAGCTAAGCTGGCCCGGGCGCGCGAGGGCACGCATTCCCGCTCGTCGGTCGCGCTGAAGACGTTCGAGCTGTCGCGCCCGATCGTCGGCGCGCAGGCGCTGGGGATCGCACGGGCCGCATTTGAGTTCGCCCTTCAGTACGCAAAGGAACGCAAGCAGTTCGGTCGAGCCCTGATCGAGAACGAGGCGATCGCATTCATGCTGGCTGACATGGCGACCGAGATCGAAGCCACCCGCGCGCTGATCTGGCGTGCGCTGTGGGAGGGCCGCAACGGCGGCGAGTTCAAGAAGGCCGAGGGCTCGATGGCCAAGCTGAAGGCCGGCGAGGTCGCGGTCAAGGTCACGGAGCAGGCGATCCAGATCTGCGGCGGCTACGGCTACATCCGCGACTTCCCGGTCGAGAAGTGGCACCGCGACGCCAAGATCTACACGCTGTTCGAAGGCACGAGCGAGATCCAGCGGATCGTCATCTCTCGGGCGCTGGCCAAGGGCTGATCGCATGGCGGCGACAGCGTCGAGCCTTCAGCAGCGACGGGACGCAAGGCTGGAGAGGCGGCGCCGGCGGATTGCCGCAGCGGCGCTCGCGCTCTTCGCAACCCGGGGCTACAACGCGACCTCGGTCGAAGAGGTCGTGGCGGCGGCCAGGGTGTCGAAGTCGGCGTTCTACGAATTCTTCACGTCCAAAGAGGACTGCTTCCGCGAGCTGCTCGAGCAGGAGGGCGGGGCGTTGATCCACGACGTCCTGGCGGCGGCCGCGACGGGCCATAACCACCACGAGCGCCTGAGGCTCGGCATCACGACCTTCGTGCGT
>DASQAU010000130.1:0-5326 GCA_035635595.1 Candidatus Eiseniibacteriota bacterium | reverse complement strand
CGCGGGCCGGGCGAGTACGAGGTCGCCGGCGTGAGCGTGATCGGGGTGCCGACCTTCCATGATTCGGAGAAAGGGGCCAAGCATGGGCGCAACACCGTCTACCTGATTGAGATCGACGACGTGCGGGTGTGCCACCTGGGGGACCTGGGACACAGCCTGGACGACGCCGAGGCCGAGGCGATCTCGTCGCCCGACGTGTTGCTGGTGCCGGTGGGTGGCCATACCGCCATCAACGCCGCCCAGGCGGCGGAAATCGTCCGTCAGCTCGAGCCCCGCTTCGTGGTGCCCATGCACTACGCGATTCCCGGCCTGAAGCTGCAGCTGGACCCGCTCGACCGCTTCCTGAAGGAGATGGCGGTCACCTCCGCCGAGCCGCAGGCCAAACTGTCGGTGCAGGCGTCATCTGGTGAGTACGAGACGAAAGTCGTGGTTCTCGAACCGAAAATCGAGCCAAAGGTTTAACTGACGGGCTCAACCCGGTAACATCTCTAAAACCGCCCTGGAGGTCTGGATGTCGAAGTACGTTTTCGTGACCGGGGGTGTCGTCTCCTCGTTGGGAAAGGGCATCACAGCAGCGTCGATCGGGAACATCCTGAAGGCCCGCCACCTCACCGTCTCCCTCCAGAAGCTCGACCCATACCTGAACGTCGACCCCGGCACGATGAGCCCCTACCAGCACGGCGAGGTGTTCGTCACGGATGACGGCGCCGAGACCGACCTGGACCTCGGGCACTACGAGCGTTTCGTCGACGAGAACCTGACGGTCGCGTCGAACGTGACCACTGGAAAGATCTACCAGGAGGTCATCGCGCGCGAACGGCGCGGCGACTATCTCGGCGCGACGGTTCAGGTGATCCCGCACGTGACGAACGTGATCAAGGAGAAGATCCTCCGCGCATCGCGCGACCCGCAGGCCGATGCCGTGGTCGTCGAGGTGGGGGGGACCGTGGGAGACATCGAAAGCCTTCCCTTCCTCGAGGCGATCCGCCAGCTCAAGAACGACCTGGGCCGCCAGAACGTCTTTTACGTTCACTGCTCGCTCGTGCCTGTGGTGCGCGGCCAGGAGATGAAGACAAAACCCACGCAGCACTCGGTGCAGGCTCTGCGCGCCATCGGCATCCAGCCCGACGCGATCATCTGCCGCTCTGAGATTCCGATCGATGCGGACCTCAAGGAGAAGATCGCTCTCTTCACGGACGTGCCGCGCGAAGCCGTCGTGTCGGTTCCAGACGTCGACTCGATCTACGAGGTGCCCCTGATGCTCGAGGCCTCCGGCCTCGGCAAGGTCATGGCCAAGCACTTCGAGCTGGATGAGACGGCTCACGCTCCGGACCACGGCCCGTGGATCCAGCTCGTCGACCGGATCAAGCATCCGAAGGCCGCCGTGCCGATCGCGATCGTCGGAAAGTACATCGCGCTGCCTGACGCCTACCTCAGCGTGATCGAATCCCTGAAGCACGCGGGCATTCATCACAACCTTGCGATCGACATCCGTTGGGTGTCCTCGGAAAAGCTCGACGCGGGTGACACCTCGCCCCTGATGGGAGTCGCCGGCATCGTCGTGCCAGGGGGATTCGGATATCGCGGCATCGAGGGGAAAGTCCAGGCGTCGCGATACGCGCGCCACAACCGCATCCCGTACCTGGGCCTGTGCCTCGGCATGCAGTGCGCGGTGATCGATTTCGCGCGCGAAGCGCTGGACGCGCCCGATGCCAACTCCACGGAGTTCGCGGCGTTCACCTCCACACCGGTGATCGACCTCATGCCTGAGCAGAGAAACGTCGACCAGATGGGCGGCTCGATGCGCCTTGGCCTATATCCCTGCAAGCTGCTGCCCGGATCGCTCGCACACAAGGCGTACGGTGAGGAAGTCGTGTACGAGCGTCACCGCCACCGCTTCGAGTTCAACAACGAGTATCGCGAAGTGATGGGCGAGGCCGGCATGGTGTTCAGCGGCGTTTCGCCGAACGGCAGGCTGGTCGAGATCGTCGAGCTGGCGAATCACCCTTGGTTCGTCGCGAGCCAGTTCCACCCGGAGTTCCGCTCGAGGCCAAACCGGGCGCACCCGCTGTTCCGGGATTTCGTGCGGGCGGCGTTCCTGCAGAGCGGCATCGACCAGATGGAGCTGCGTCCAGCGGAGCTGCTGGAAGAGACCGAGACCCCTTAGATCCCGATGGAGCAGCAAAGAGGGGCGATCCCTTCGTTCATGGCGCGCGGAGAGCTGTCGCTCGAGCTCGTCCACGCCACCGAAGCTGCCGCGCTGGCATGCGCGCGCCTGCTCGGAAAGGGCGACCCGGACCGGGTCAGCGAGGTTGCCGGGGAGGCGATGAGGCGCGTGCTCGAGGAAGCCGGCATCTCGGGCCCCGTCGTGCTCGGTCCGCGCGACGATCCCAACCTCGCGTACGGCGCCTCACTTGCGTCGGGCGAACGCGTTGTCGACCTGGGCCTGTTCCCGGTCGAAGGTGCAAGCCAGGTAGCACGGGGCTCGGCGAACGCGGTGTCGATCGTCGTCGCGGTGGAGCCGGGCGGTTTCGCGAAGCTCCCTCCGCTGTGGTACGTCGAGAAGATGGTCGCCGGTCCTGGCGCTCGCGGGGCCATCGACCTGGACGATTCCATCGCCGACAACCTCAGGCGCATCGCGTTCGCCCGCGATGCTCGAGTTCAGGACCTCACCGTGGTGATCCTCGATCGCCCCCGGCACCAGGAGATCATCGCGGAGGTCAGCGCCGCCGGCGCCCGAGTCCGGACGCTGGAAGAGGGTGATGTCGCGGGCGCCGTCATGGCCGCCGTTGGTGGCACCGGGATCGACGCCGCGATCGGGATCGACGGCCTGCACGCAACGCTGATCGCGGCGTGTGCTGTGCGCTGCCTTGGAGGTGAGCTCCAGGCCCGGCTCTGGCCGCGCAACGACGAGGAGCGGACGCTCGTCGGGGACCAGGCTTCTCATGTCTTCGGTCTAGCCGAGCTGGCGCCGGCCGCCGACGTGGCGGTGGCCATCACGGGGGTCACGGGCGGGCAGCTGCTGCCGGGCGTGCTCTTCGGGAGCGGTTACGCGGAAACCTCCTCGCTGCTGATGTCGAGCCGCCATGCGACCGTCCGGCGGCTGAGCACGCGCCACCACGTCATCGGCAGCTCGGGCTAGGTTTCCGCCCACGCGCTCAGTTCCGCGCGGAAACGGCCTCCGGGATTAGGCCCCACCGGCCGGGGGTATCAATAAGTAGCGAATGAGCCAGAACGACCCCTTGGCGCCGGGCCAGGTCCCGCCGCCGCAGCCGCCGTACCAGGTGACTTCCGACATCCCGCCGGACTCGCCGCACCACTACTCGCCCGCGCCCACGTCTCGGAATCGGGGCCTGCTGAGCGGTATCGGCGCGGCGTTGCTCGCCGCTTGGGGCTTTCTCAAGTACGGCCTGCTTTTCGCCTTCAAGATCCCGGCCTTCGGCACCCTGGTCTCGCTGGTCGTCAGCTTCGGCGGCTATGCGATCTTCTATGGACCCTGGTTCGCCGTTGCGCTCGTGACGATGATCTTCGTCCACGAGATGGGCCACGTCCTCGAGATCCGGCGGCAGGGTATGGAGGCGACCGCGCCGATCTTCATCCCGTTCATGGGCGCCGCGATCTTCCAGAGGACCCACCCGACCGACGCCCTTAAGCAGGCCGAGATCGGGATTGCCGGCCCGATCGCGGGGACGATCGGGGCAACCGCGGCTTTTGCGCTGTACGGCGCGACGCACTCGGAGGTGCTGCTGCTCGCGGCCTTGATCGGGTTTTATATCAACCTCTTCAACCTGATCCCGGTCTGGCAGCTGGACGGAGCCTGGATCCTGGCGCCGGTCTCGAAGTGGTTCCAGGTTGCCGGCTACGCGATCATCGGCGTGGGAGCGCTCTTCTTCCACTTCCTACTGAGCCCGCTGATCATCATCATCGCCCTGCTTGGAATCCCGTCTCTGATCAGGCGGTTCAGGGAAGCGAGCAACCCCTACTACACGTCGGTGCCATCCGGCGCTCGCTGGGCCATGGGAGGCGCGTGGCTGGCGCTCGTCATCTACCTGGGGGTCGCAAGCCTTCAGGCGAGCACCTTGCTCGGCACGTTCGCCCGGTAAACTACGTTTTTTGGAGTCAAGACCTTGAAAGCACAGATCCATCCCACCTACTACGAAGACGCGCTCGTCACCTGCGTGTGCGGGAACACGTTCACGACCGGGTCGACGCGCAAAGAGCTCAAGACCGAGATCTGCTCCGTCTGCCACCCGTTCTTCACGGGCACGCAGCGGATCGTGGACACCGGTGGCCAGGTCGAGCGGTTCCGCAAGCGGGCTGCTAAGACCAAGAGCTAGATGGCGCAGCCGGAGACGGCGCCTCCGGTAACGGGGACTCCGTCTCCCCTCCCCTCGCTGCGCGAGGACCTTCCCGCGGGGCGGGGAGGCCAGCCGGCCAAGAAAGAGCAGTTCTTCTACGGCGGGCAGGCCGTGATCGAAGGCGTGATGATGCGCGGCAAGCGGCATTACGCCGTGGCCGTGCGCCTCCCCAACACCAAAGAGATCGTGGTCGACCGCGGCGAGCTGAAGGCGTCCATCTACGTCAACCCGATCTGGAAGCTGCCGTTCGTACGCGGGCTTGCGCTCATCGGAGAGCAGCTCCATCTCGGCATGAAGTCGCTGATCTGGTCGGCCAACATGAACGCCGGCGGCAACGACATCGTGATCGGCAAGAGGGAGATCACGGGCTCGGTGGCTGTCGCGGGGGTCTTCGCCCTCGCCCTCTTCATCGGCCTTCCGCTGCTGCTGGCAGGGCTCGCGGTACACAGCAGCGGCAACTTCCTTTTCGTGCTGGTTGAAGGCGTGATTCGCGTCGGACTGGTCCTCGGCTACCTCGCCGCGATTGCCCTTCTTCCAGATGTGCGAAGAGTTTTCATGTACCACGGGGCCGAGCACAAGACGATCAATGCATTCGAGTCCGGCTGGCTGCTGGACATTCCATCGGTCCGCCGCGCGAGCACGCTGCACCCACGCTGCGGGACGGGCTTCCTGCTCGTCGTGATGGTGGTGAGCGTCGTCGTCTTCAGCATCGTCGCGGTCTTTCACCCGAACTGGTTCTGGCTCATCGCCAGCCGCGTGCTCGCGATCCCGATCATCGCCGGCGCCGGGTTCGAAAGCATCCGCTACATGGCGCGGCACCGCACCAATCCGCTCATCCGTATCCTCCTGCTGCCGGTCCTCGCGACACAGAAGTTCACCACGCGCGAGCCGTCTGACGACATGCTCGAAGTCGCGATCACCGCCTTCAACAGCGCGCGCGAGGGTGAGGAGGAAACCGCCGGAGCAGC
>DASQAU010000129.1:0-5882 GCA_035635595.1 Candidatus Eiseniibacteriota bacterium | reverse complement strand
GTCGGGCCGCTTTCCCCACCGGTCGAGGAAGCGGTACATGTTGCGCTTTGACAGGCGCTGGCGCTCCTTCGGATCCGTCGCCTCCCACAGCCGGTGCTCGTGTTTCTCGAGCGGCAGGTTCGGCACGACCACCGCACGACCGCCGCGGTCCCGAAGCCGGAAGCTGAACTCGATGTCGGCGATCCGATAGAACTGGAACCTCGGGTCGAAGCCCTCCAGCGCCTGCGCATCCGCCCGGCGGAACGCCATGCAGTAACCCTCGATCGCGTCCACGTCCGGCCCCAAGCTCGCCGCGAACTCTTTTGGCGTTCCCTGGCCTCGCAGTCCGTAAGGCCCCGCCAGGACCACCGATGGGTCCGCGAGGGCGTCGATGAGCGGCGACACGGCGTCCCCCGTCAGATCCACGCCCGAGTCGAACAGGATCACCACTTCGCCGGCCGCAGCGTCGATGCCGGCGTTGACTGCCGCCGCGAATCCCAGGGGAGGCTCGAGCCTGACCGCCCGGAAACGCTCAGCCGCGCGGCTCTCCAGCCAGGCGGCGATCCGCGTGTCGCCCGAGTTGTCGACGATCACGGCCTCGAAGTCGGCCTTGCAGTGGGTGAAGACGGAGAGCAGCCAGCGCTCTGCATCGGGCTTCCAGCCGTGAACGACCGTGAGCAGCGTGACCGCTCGCGCAGTCGGAAGCGGCGCCGTGCTTGCGGGCGCCTTCAGCGCCTTGAGCTCACTCCCGCCGGCGCTATCGACCGCGTCCCACCCGCCGGCGCGCAGCCGCTCGCGGATGGCATCGGCGCCTTCGAAGTCCTTGTCCCGCCTGAGCTCTACGCGCTGAGCGAGCAGGGCCTCCGCTTCACCCCTATCCAAGGTGCGGCTCGCGAAATTTCCCTACTCGGGCCCTCGCATGATGCAGCCGATCACGGCTCGGCCAAAAAAGGCCTCTCGAGAGCATGAGCACGAGAGGACGCGATCGATTAGACGCTCGCAGTGCGGGCAAATGCGGTCCGGCACATCCGTGCGTTCGCCTGGCCAGAGATAGCGGGCAGCACGAACCTCGATCGGTGCTATGACCTCGCCGCCAGTGAAGGCGCCCACGTTTCGAGCATACATCGCGATGCTCGGACCGACTGCTGACCGTTACTTCTTCTTGGCCTTGACCGCGGCGGTCAGCGCGGGAACGATCTTCAGCGCGTCGCCGACGACCCCGAGGTCCGCCATCTTCATGATCGGCGCCTCGGCGTCTTTGTTGATCGCGATGATCACCTTCGACGCCTTCATCCCGACCGTGTGCTGCATCGCGCCCGAGATTCCGACCGCGATGTAGACGCCTGGGCGCACCGACTTTCCAGTCTGCCCGACCTGCATCGAGTAGGGCACCCAGCCTGCGTCGACCACCGCACGGCTCGCGCCGACGGCGCCACCCAGCGCGGTCGCCAGGTCCTCCAGCAGCGGGAAGTTGTCGGGTCCGCCCATGCCGCGGCCGCCGCTGATGACGACCCTTGCCTCCTCGAGCTTCACCTTCTCCGAAGCCTCCACCACTCGCTCGGTGACGTGAGCTCGCTTGGATGCCGCATTGATCGTGACTTTCAGGTCTTTGACCTCGGCGGTTCCTCCCACCTCTTTGGCCTCGAAAGACTTCGGCCGGACCAGCACGATGGCAGGCTTCTTGTTGGCCTTCATCGAGGCGAGCTTCGCGCCTCCGAAGTAAGGGACCTTGGCCACGAACCCGCCGTCCTTCGCCGCGACATCGCCGGCGTTGGAGATGAGGCCGACCTCCAGCCGAGCAGCGAACCGGCCGGCCACGTCGCGCGAGTCGGGGGTGAAGCCGAAGAGGATCACGTCAGCAGGCTGCTCCTTGTGTAGGGAGGCGAGCGCATCGGTAGCCGGCTCGGCGATGAAGTCGTCGAACGCGGCGTCCTCGTTGACGTGGACCACCTTCGCCCCATGCTTGCCCAGGGTCGCGGCGGCCGCCTTGGCGCCTGCGCCCAACGCGATCGCATCGACGTCACCCAGCTCCCGCGCCTTGGCCATCAGCTCCAGCGCCGCCGGCGTCAGCGTGCCCTGGTTCAGCTCCGCATAGACCCACACCTTTGCCATTAGTTAGACGACCTTGGCCTCGACCAGCACCTGGATGATGCGATCCACCGCGGTACCGTCGTCCTCGATCACCGAGCCGGCCTTGCGCGTTTCCGCGTCGGCGAGGCCCTCGATCGTTTCAGCCGGCTCGCCTTTTTCGATGCCGAGATCGCCGAGGCCGATCTGCTTGATCTCCTTGGAACGCGCGGCCATGATGCCTTTGAGCGACGCGTAGCGCGGTTCCGCGATGCCTGCGGTGACCGTGATCAGTGCGGGCATCGGAGCCTCGACGACCTGGTAGCCGTCGGCAGTCTGGCGATGGACCTTGACGTTCGAGCCGTCGACCTCCACTTTCTTCGCGAAGCTCACCTGTGGCATTCCGAGCAGCTCGGCCAGCATCGGAGGCACCATCCCGGTGCTTCCGTCGTACGACTCGGTACCGCAGATCACCAGGTCGGGCGCCTCAGCCCTGATCGCCGCGGCGAGGGCGCGTGCGGTGAGCAGAGCGTCGGCGCCGGCCAGCTGAGGATCAGTGATCAGGACGCCGCGGTCGGCGCCCATGGAGAGGCCCTTGCGGATCGCGTCCTTCGCCCGCTCGGGACCCATGGAGACGAGGATCACCTCGCCGCCGTGCGCTTCCTTGAGCTGCAGCCCTTCCTCGACGCCACACTCGTCTCCGGGGTCGAGGACCACTTCTTTCTCACGCGAAAGGGTGTTGTCCGCCTCCAGGGTCAGCGTGGAATTCGGGTCCGGGACCTGTTTGACCGTGACGACGATTTTCAAAGCGCTCGTCAATTATCGCTGCGACGCGAATTCGGCATGAAAACGGTCCAGGTCGTCGGGCGTGTTGAGACTTCGAAAGAGCGCCGGATCCAGGCCCTCGAGCCACGTCACGTCGAGGTCGGAAATAGTGTCGCGCGTCTTGAGCCGGCCTGCGTCCAGTGCCTCTGTGATCGCAGCCAGGGCAGATCGCCGATAGGCTCCGCAAACCGGTTCGGGAAGGCCATCGATCCGCGGGATGGCTGCGTCGGAGCGACGGGCGGCCGCGATCGCCATCTGTGCAATCTCCTGCGTGACATACGGCATATCGCAGGCCACGGCGAAGATGACCTCGTTGCGCGCAGCCAGCAGCCCAGCTTCGAGGCCGGCCAGCGGCCCGGCGGATCGTTTCCGGTCAAAGACGATCCGGTACGGGAGCGGCGCTTCGAGCTGCTCCGGCTCGGCGAAGGAAACCATTACCTCGGAGAACGCGGGAGCGAGGCGGTCCACCACGTAGCGCAGGAGGATCGTGTCCCCCACCTCGAGCCAGGCCTTCGGGCGGCCCATCCGACGGCTGCCGCCACCGGCGAGCACCAGCAGCGAGGCTTGCATAAGCTAATCATCCCCTCGAATGAAAGCGATCGACTTCCACGTCCACCTGCCGACACCCGAGTGGCTCGATGTGTCGATGCGGGGCTATGTCGAGGCGGCGGAGAAGTACTTCCGCTCGCCGGTGGCTCGCAAGTCGCTCGACGAGCTGGCGCGCGACTACGAAGCGCTCGACGTCCTCGCGGTGCTGCTCGCCTGGGACGCCGAAACGGCAACGGGCCGGCCGAGGGTGCCCAACGAGCTGGTCGCACAGGCATGTTCGGATCATCCAAATGCGTTCACAGGCTTTGGAAGCGTCGATCCGCTGAAGGGCGACCGGGCGGTTGAAGAATTGCAGCGCATCGCGGAGCTGGGCTTGAAGGGCGTCAAGCTGCACCCTTCGCTCCAGGCTTTCGCGCCTGATGACGAGCGGCACTGGCCTCTGTACGAACGCAGCGAGGAGCTCGGCCTCGCGCTTCTGTTCCACACCGGGACGAGCGGGATCGGCGCCGGCCAGCCGGGCGGGCAGGGCATCCGGCTCGATTACGCCCGACCGATCCGCCTGGACGCCGTCGCCGCATCATTCCCCGACCTGAAGATCATCGCCGCACATTTCGGTTACCCGTGGCACCTCGAGCTGATGGCGATGGCCCTGCACAAGACGAACATCTACATCGACATCTCCGGCTGGGCTCCGCGCTACATCCCGACCGAGGTGATGCGCGACATGAAGGGCCGGCTGCAGGACCAGTTCCTGTTTGGCAGCGACTATCCGTTCATCGATCCAAAGCGCTGTCTCGATGAGCTCAGCGGCATGGAACTACCTGAAGCGGTCCTCGAGAAGGTGCTGTTCGGCAACGGCAAGCGGCTGCTAGGACTCTCGTAACCCGATTCGTTCCCCGCATCGGACTGTCCGATGCGGGTTTGAATCCGAATTGAGTCCCGTATCGGGCTGTCGAATGCGGGTTTGAAACTGGCCGGACTACGCTGTCGGGTTCCTCGAAGCGCTGGCCAAGACAATCGGGCACCGTTTCGCCTGACCAGGAAAGAATTAACCGGCAGGCTGTAAATGTATACTTGACAAATCGTGGGCGGTGCTTATGGTGCTGCCCATGGCGACCGTGACCATCGCCGCGCCCTCGCAGGACTCGTCTGAGACCCGCAGAAAATCCTTGCTCGCCGAATCCGACGTCCTGCTCGACGATGTCGAGTCGCTGCGCTTGCAGGACCACACGGAGGCGCCGCCACAGCTGCGCGAGGCGATACGCACGCTGCAGCTGCGGCTCGGTAGGCGCAACCCCCCGCTGCCGCCTGCGACCCTTCATGCCGCGCACGACCTCGTTTTCGCCGTCCAGCAGCGATTGATGGCCGCCAACCCGAATCTGCCAGGCCCAAACCGGCACACGCGCCGGCCCAGCGGCCAGCCGCTGGTGACCGTCGTCCGCGATGACCGGGTATGGAAGGTGCTCACCCTTCCTCCGCCACCCAACCGCTCCGAAGAACTAGGAGTGGACCTAGCAGACTGGCTCGACCTCATCGATTCCACCGTCGAGCGAGCCTGGGATCGATGGTGCTACGCCCAGCAGCATGCGATTCGGGCGTCGCGCGAGCATTTCAAAGCTCGTATCGCTGTGGCCGTGGCGCGGGCGGCGTGGACCAACTACTGGGACCTGTTGGAAGAGTCGGTGCAGATCAGGGAGCGCCTGCGCGGCCGGCGCGCCTGCGGTATGCCGGTACGATCCACATGAAGGTGAACTACGCCGTGATTGCCCTGGTTGCCTTCCTGGCCCTCTATTCGCTTGCTGCCGCCGCATTTGCCTTCAACTTTCGCGGCGTATCGGATTGGGCAGCCGACTCCTACCGCGGATACTGGAAGCCGCTGCGCCTTTTTGGGGCGGACACGCCCGCCTACTGGAGATTCGCCGGCGCGTTCATGTTGCTCTTCGGCGTGATGGTGCTCGTCTGGATTTTCTTGCAGATTCGGTAAGCCACCAGCGCGCGGGCGGGTGGGGCTTTTGGAAAATCCGCGCGGATCAGGGAGCGCTTGCGCGGCCGGCGCGACGCAGGAAGGAGCGCATCTCCTCGTACCTGATCGGGGCTGCCGAGGCTCTGACCCTTGCCGCGAAGAGCTCGAGGAAGCGGCGCAAGCCCTCGTCGTCGAGTCGCGTCGCAGCCTCGATGACGCCGGCTGCCGCCTCGCGGTGGCCAGGCTCGAGCACGCGACTGAGAGTGTCAGCGAAGTCCTCTGGCAGCCCGCCCACGGATCGAGTCTAGGAGGGCACAACTAGAATCGGACCGTAATGCAGCCGGTCGTGATCGGGGACGTGATCTGGGAACCGAGCCCCGAGGTGATTGCCAAGAGCCGGCTGAAGCGCTTCATGGATCAGCACGGCATCGAGACGTTTGCCGACCTCTTGAAGCGGGCCGACGAGGACATCGAGTGGTTCTGGGACGCGGCCATCAAG
>DASQAU010000128.1:0-2915 GCA_035635595.1 Candidatus Eiseniibacteriota bacterium | reverse complement strand
CAGGATGATCGTCAGGTAAAGCGGAAACACCAGGACCGGACCCGCGCCCGCGGCGGCCTGGATGGCAAAAACGGCGGCGATGGCCGTCAGGGGCGTCAAACGACGCACCAGGCCCCGGGCCCACGTCGACTTTGGCGCAGTCCGTGGCCGGGCTCCTGGCAACACCTCTGACGCCTCGCCCCCCCTGGCGGGATGGAAGGTGCGCAGGTGCCAAAGTGTAGCGACGGTCCGTTCGCTCAGACCCTACTTAAGGCTATAAGCTCTACCCCCGGCTTCTGAACTTGAACGCCCCGAACACGCCCCTACAAGCCGACGGACTGAGCCGCCGCGTCTATCCGTTCCTTGGGCTTGCCATCGTCGGCCTGGTCAGCCTCCACGGCTACTCGGCTGTGATCGCGTCCCCGGTGCTCACCGGCGCGGCCACGATCGGGATCCTGCTGGTGCTGGTCCCGCTGGCCCAGATCGACATCGAAACCCGCAATCGTGTTGTCACCGCGCTTCCGGTGCTGGTGGGGTTCGGCATGGCCCTCTATCCCCTGTGGGGAGGATCGCAGTTCGGCCTCGCCACCTCGGTCCTGCTCACCGGGCTCGCCAGCGCCCTGGTCCTGCTGCCCTGGGAGCGAATCCCCCGCTACCTGCATGCCGTCTCGCCGGTCGGCGCGCTGGCACTCGCGTTCGCGCTCGAGATCCAGTTCGGGCTGAGCATCACGCGTGCCTTTCCGTTCGTCCTCCTTCCTTTGATCTTCCTGGCCCTGTACTACACATCGGTCGAGTTCGCCGTCGGCGCCGCACTGGCGGTGGCCGACCTCGTCCTCGTGACTCTGGTCAATCCCGCCGCCGGCGATCCCGCGCACGCGCTGCTCGAGGCGCTGCTGCTCGTCGCCTTCGGCATCCTCGTCCGCCGGGTCGTCATCCAGCTGGAGCAGAACCGCGCCGTGGCGAAGGCGGCGGAAGAGGCCAAATCCGTATTGCTGGCGGACCTTTCGCAGCGCAACCAGGAGCTGCAGGAGCTCACCCGTCTCAAGTCCGAGTTCCTCGCCACCATGAGCCACGAGATCCGGACGCCGATGAACGGGGTCATCGGCATGACCGGGCTGCTCCTGGAAACCGACCTGACGCCCGAGCAGCGTGAGTATGTGGAGACGGTTCGCACCTCCGGTGACGCGCTGCTCGAGATCATCAACGACATCCTCGACTTCTCCAAGATCGAGGCCGGCCGCGTGCGTCTGGAAACCATCGAGTTCAGCCCCAAGCACGTGACCGAAGAGGCGGTCGAGCTGTTCGCCGAGGCCGCCGCAAACAAGGGCGTCGAGCTCGTCCTCGACGTGGAGCACGACGTGCCGGCCGTGGTGATCGGCGACCCCGGCCGGCTGCGGCAGGTGCTGATCAACCTGGTCGCCAACGCGATCAAGTTCACAAGTGCCGGTGAGGTGGTCGTGCGCGTGACGCGGCGCCCGAGCAGCGGTCCCGGGGTGGCCATCCACTTCGAGGTTGCCGACACCGGCATCGGCCTCACGCCAGAAGAGCAGGCGCGTGTCTTCTCGACCTACTCGCAGGTGGACAGCTCGACGACGCGCAAGCACGGCGGGACCGGCCTGGGCCTGGCGATCGCCCGCATGCTCACGGGCCTCATGGGCGGAGAGATCGGAGTCGAGAGCGAGAAGGATGCGGGCAGCCGTTTCTGGTTCACCGCTTTGTTTCGCGAGGCGGAGGGGAAAGCTCGCGTTTCGCAGCAGGGGGTCAGCCTTGCCGGCACTTTCGTCGCGGTGATCGACGACAACCGCACCAATCGCACGATCCTCGAGCGCTACTTGAGCTCGTGGGGAATGCCGGAGCGCAGCTTCGAGAACGGGCGCGACGCCCTCCAGGAGATGCGCGATGCCGCTCGCCGTGGCGTCGCGTTCGACGTGGCGCTCGTGGACATGATGATGCCGGGCATTGACGGCCGGGCGGTGGCTGCCGAGATCCGAGCCGACGAGTCGTTGATGAATCTCGTCGTCATCCTCCTGACCTCAGCCGGGCACTCCGAGGTCCCCGTGCCGGGTGTCGACGCCGAGCTCGTCAAGCCAGTCCGACCGTCTCAGCTTTTCGACATCGTCCACACCCTGCTGTCCGAAAGGTCGGCTCGGTCACAACGTTTGCCGGCGGACGTGGAGCTTGGTCCGCCCGATCCGTCGCGCCAGTGGATACGTGTTCTCGTCGTCGAGGACAACGCCGCCAACCTGAAGGTTGCCGTCAGGATGCTCGAGCGCCTTGGCTACCGCGCGGAGGTCGCCAGCAACGGCGCGGAGGCCGTGAGCATGCTCGAACACATGCAGTTCGACGCCGTGATGATGGATTGCCAGATGCCCGAGATGGATGGATACGAAGCAACGCGGTTGATCAGGAAGAACGAGCAGGCGGGCCGGCACGTGCCGATCATCGCGATGACCGCGGCGGCCATGTCAGGCGATCGCGAGCGATGCCTCGCCGCCGGCATGGACGACTACATCTCGAAGCCGGTGAAGCTGCACGTCGTGGCCGCCATCCTGGAACGCTGGCTCGCGGCGCCTAAACCGGCCTAGGACAAACTCACTCCAAGTCGTTTCCCGTCGACTGCCGGCACTCGCGCCATCGCAGCGTGCGGGAAACACGCCGGAGCCGGCACTCGCGACTTTTAGAGGCGGCGCAGGGCCAGCACCGTCACATCGTCGAACAGCTCGCGCGTCTGCGAGCCCTGCGCCAGGATGTCGACCAGCTCCTGCGCGCTGCCCGCCCGACGGGCCTCGTAAGGGAGCAGCACGTCCTTGGTCGCGAGGTCGGGTCGCAGGTCGAGCAGCCCATCTGAGAAGACGACCAGCGTGTCCCCTGGATTCATGGTCACCGACCCGACGCCGTACTGACTGTCGGGAAAGATGCCGATCGGCGCGCTGCGC
>DASQAU010000127.1:0-3697 GCA_035635595.1 Candidatus Eiseniibacteriota bacterium | reverse complement strand
GCAGGATGCCCATCGATCGAGACCGGCACGAGTTCACCGACCAGCCCCGCCCATGCTCGGTTGCCGACGCCGGGCCAGGCACCCCACCAGCGCGCGAAGTCGCTTTTGGTCGCCGGGCCGTAGGCGCGCAGGTAGCGGCGCGCCACTTCTGTCAGCGCTGCATCGGGATCCACTTGGCGCCAGCTGCCCAGCCACCGCTGTGGGCTGACGAAGGTCACGCTCTGGCCGCGACTCGGTCCGAAGCAAAGGAGGCCCTTGCGCGCGACGGGCTTGAGGACACCACCCCAGCCGGATTTCATCGCCGCCTGAATCCGCTCGGAGCGCCCCTTCCCCACCTTCGCGATCAGCTCTTCACGGGTCAGGGCCCGCCCGTCGAGGGCACTGCCGATCGCGTCTATGAGTTCGGTGAGCTCGGCTTCGGTGATCTGCATCCACTTGAGCCAGGCGTTCGTGTTGCGTATCCCGAAGGCGCCCATCGCTGCTGTGAAGAGGGGCAGATCCGCAGCCGGGACGAGATGGAGCGTGCCTCGCATGAGCCATGTCTTGGCGAGCGTCTTGCGCTTCCAGAGGGCATCTCGAACGTCGGCTACCTTGCAATCGACTCGGACGCCGACCTGCAGCTCGGCCGCGGACATGACCTGCGCCTGCACGCCACCGATCTCGCCGACGACTCGGGCGAGGTCCTTCTTCGGGGCGCGCTGGGTCAGGTGATGGCGCTCGAGCCGAAAGGCGTGGACCTGCGCCCACGAGAGTTTTGCGGCGGCCGCCGGCTTGGCCTTCAACCCTCTAGTCGAAGAGCTTGCGGCCGCGGGTGACGAACTGGTCGCGCCGCGGACCGGTGCCGATCAGTTCGATGGGGACTCCGATCAGCTCCCCGACCCGGTCGACGTAATCGCGACATCCCCGCGGTAGCTCATCCCACTCCTTGGCGCCGCCGATGTCCTTTTGCCAACCCGGCATCTCTTCGTAGATCGGCCGGCTGTGCTTGTAGTGGGAGATGTTGGCGACTGGATGGTCGAATCGCTTGCCTCGGAAGTCGTAGCCGGTGCAGATCTTGAGCAAGGGCTGGTCGTCCAGGATGTCGAGTCGCATGAGGGCGGCACAGCCCACGCCGTTGAGTCTCGCGGAATAGCGCGCGACCGCTGAGTCGAACCAGCCGATCCGGCGCGGCCGGCCGGTCACGGTGCCGAACTCGTGGCCGCGTTCGCGAATCTGGTCCCCCACCTCGTCGAGCAGCTCGGAGGGGAACGGTCCGTAGCCGACGCGTGACGTGTAGGCCTTGAAAACGCCGATCGTGAGGTCGACCTTGGTCGGAGGGATGCCGCTGCCGGTCAGGGCCCCGCCGGCGGTCGGGTTGGAGCTCGTGACGTAGGGGTAGGTGCCGAAGTCGAGGTCGAGCATCGTGGCCTGGGCGCCCTCGAGGAGGATGTTGGAGTTCTTATCGAGCGCCTCCTGGATGATCGGGAACGTGTCTTTGATGTAGGGATCGAGCTGTTTGGCGTAGCCCATATAGTCGGCGGCCATGCTGTCCAGGTCGAGCGCCTCTTTGTCGTAGAGCTTGGTGAGGATCGGGTTCTTCACCTGGCCCACGACGAAAGCCAGCTTTTTGCGCATGAAGGCTTCCTTCTGCAGGTCTCCGATGCGGAAGCCGATCCGGCGGACCTTGTCCGCGTAAGCGGGGCCGATGCCGCGCCAGGTGGTGCCCAGGCGATCGTCTCCTCGAGTCTCCTCTTCGAGCTGGTCGAAGAGCGGGTGATAGTTCATGACCATGTGCGCGCGCTCGCTGATGATCAGATTCTTGGGCTCGATGCCCCGCTCCCTCAGCTGAGAGATCTCGCGCAGCAGCACGATGGGGTCGACCACCACGCCGTTGCCGATGATGCAGACGCACTTCGGATAGAGGATGCCGGAGGGCATGAGCTGGAACTTGAACTCGCCGTGCTCGGTGATGACGGTGTGGCCGGCGTTGTTGCCGCCCTGCGAGCGGATGACCATGTCCGCCTTCGCGGCGAGGTAATCGATGACCTTGCCTTTACCTTCGTCGCCCCACTGGCCGCCGACGAGGATGATGACCACGGGCTTACTCGGTGCCCGGTTCGGGCCGGCGCGTCTCCAGGTTGTAGAAGCGAGTGTGGTCGCGGCGGAACTTGAGCTCGACCATGCCGGTCGGGCCGTTGCGGTGCTTGGCGACGATCAGCTCGGCAATGCCGGGCC
This sequence comes from Candidatus Eiseniibacteriota bacterium, assembly GCA_035635595.1. Classification (GTDB taxonomy): domain Bacteria; phylum Chloroflexota; class Dormibacteria; order Dormibacterales; family Dormibacteraceae; genus Palsa-870. The sequence continues at coordinate 1,483 of DASQAU010000127.1, read as the reverse complement.
GCTCATCGGATTTGTAGTACTCAGGCCTGAAAAGGAACATGACGACGTCCGAGTCCTGCTCGATCGAGTTGTGCGTTATCACATTTCCTGCTACGAAGTTATGTAGATCTTCTACGGTGAGGTCGTACACATTTTCGACCCCATCCGGTGTAAGGTCCCTGACCACATCCCAATCAACATCGCCGGTGGAGGGTAGGTTTGAGTCCCCGTAGCCTGCCTCGGAACCGACGGCTGCCATCGCTCGGACTCTTACGGAGCTTTGCAGGATCCGGGGTAGTGCGACTCGAGTTCCTACCTGGAGTTCGTCGAGGCGCTGCCAACCCTCCTTCGTCAAGAACTTGTGATTCGCTGTGGCTCGAATGCCGCGGCCGAGATTCGTGACCAGGTTGAAGATTGGCTTGCGGCCGGTGGCAAATGCGTTGGTGACCTTCTTGGGCTGCATACGCCACGATCCCTTGTCGAGGGCTAGGACACGGAGGCCGACCTTTCCAACGAGGTCCTTGATCGGCACGTAAGTTCCTGTGTCGGGCAGGTAGATCGGCGTGTCACCCGCGAGGCAGCCCGATTCTCTCAAGTCACTCAGAATCGGACGCTTGTCCGGACGCTGTTCCGGCGCGCGGCTCAGCTGCGAGATGGCGATCACCGGAATGCGCAGCTCACGGGCCAATCCTTTGAGGGCGCGCGAGATCGATGAGACCTCCTGGACACGGTTGTCATCACCTCGAGCGCGACCATGCATCAGCTGCAGGTAGTCGACGAGGATCAGGTCGATGTCGTGGCGCATCTTGGCCTGGCGAGCTTTGAGCTGCAGGCTGAGCTCATCCATCACCGGCGTGTCGTCGATGTAGATTTTTGCCTCGCCCAGTGGGCCAAGCGCGTTCGATACGCGATCGAACTCGGCTTCTGTCAGTTGGCCGCGATGCATCCGCTGAGCGTCGATCTGCGCCTGTTCGGTCAACAGCCGTTCGGTCAGCTGCTCTTTGGACATCTCGAGGCTGAAGATGGCAATCGACTTGTCGGCTTCCAGCGCAGCGTGAAGGCTGATGTTGAGGGCCAACGATGTGTTGTGAACCAGGATGTCCTGCGCGATGAAGTTGTGCGTCTCCGGAACACACAGGTCATAAACCTGATGCTCGCCAGTGGACTCTATCGAGACGACTTCATCCCAATAGATGTCTGAGCTGGCAACCTGATGCAGATCAAAGTCGCCCAGCGCGTTGGCATATGCCGCAAGCCGAGTCTGCGGAATGCCCCGTGAAGTGTGCGGATTGAATCCACGTTCCGACGCATGCGGCTCACCCGCCCGTCTGGCTAGATCGATCAAAGATAATCCCTGCTTGCTGGCCGACTCTCGCAGGTACGGCCAGATCTCCTTGGGAAGGTGGCCGACGTTGCTTCGCCGTGGCAGCAAGTCGTCCGTAAACCTCCCCGATTTCTCGCCAATCCACCCGATCGCCTTTTGATACCGGGCGACCGATGCAGG
>DASQAU010000126.1:0-5103 GCA_035635595.1 Candidatus Eiseniibacteriota bacterium | reverse complement strand
GCGCACGGGCTGCGGCCGGGCGAGATCACGATCTCGTCGGACGCGATCCGCCTGATCATCAGCCAGTACACGCGCGAGGCGGGAGTGCGCAACCTGGAGCGCGAGATCGCCTCGATCATGCGGCGCGACGTGGCAGACATGGCGGTGGGCAAGCGCGCCAAGCGCGCCGTAGACGACGTCAAGCGGGTGCGCACGGCGCTCGGCAAACGGCGGTTCTACGACGACGTCGCCGAGCGCATCGACCGGCCCGGCGTGGCGACCGGCCTCGTCTGGACGCCGACCGGCGGCGAGATCATCTTCGTCGAGGCGGCGCTGACGCCGGGCAAGGGTGAGCTCAAGCTGACCGGCCAGCTGGGCGAGGTGATGAAGGAGTCGGCGTCGGCCGCTCTGTCCTACCTGAAGTCGCGCGCTGCGTCGCTGGAGATCGACCCCGTTTTGTTCGACAAGAACGACATCCACATCCACGTTCCGGCGGGCGCGCAGCCGAAGGAAGGGCCGTCGGCCGGCGTGACCGTGCTGACGGCGATGGCTTCGCTGCTCACGGGCCGGCCGGTGCGCGAGGACGTCGCGATGACGGGCGAGATCACGCTGCGCGGGCGGGTCCTGCCGATCGGCGGGATCAAGGAGAAAGTGCTGGGCGCGCACCGCGCGGGGCTGCGCCGCGTGCTGTTGCCAAGGCGCAACGAGGCCGACCTCGACGATATCCCATCAGACCTGCGCAAGGAGATGCAGCTCGTGATGGTTGAGTCGATCGACGAGGTGCTGCGCGAGGCGCTGACGCCGCGCAAGCTCGCAGTGACGTCAAACGGCGCTAATGGTGCTGAGCGCGCGAAAGGATCCGTTCGTGTGCGGCCAGCTCCACCGAGTCGTCCAGCGGCGAAAGCTCGTCGACGCCGCGCCGGATGAGGGAGTTCCGGATCAGGTAGTCCGCGAGGTGCGGGTTCTTCGGCAGCAGCGAACCGTGCAGGTACGTGCCGAGCACCGTCCCCTGCAAGCAGCCCTCCATCCCGTCCGATCCGTTGTTGCCGTAGCCGAGCCTCGCCTTGCCGAGCGGCCTGGCCTTGGGGCCGAGATACGTGCGACCGCTGTGGTTCTCGAAACCGACGAGCGTTTTCGGGCTGAGAGTTTCGATGTCGGTGTCGATGACGACGTCGCCGATGAATCGCTTCTTGCCCGCCTCGGTTCTCACGTCGATCATCCCGATGCCGGGGAACTTTTCACCTTCGGCCGTCTGGTAGTAGTGCCCGAGCAGCTGATAGCCTCCGCACACCGCAAGCACCATCGCGCCGTTGCCCACCGCCAGCTCGAGGGGTGGCTGCTTGAACTCGAGCAGGTCCTCATAGACGAGCGCCTGCTCGCGGTCCTGTCCGCCCCCGAAAAAGAAGACGTCGACCTCGTCCATCTGCTTGGTGGCGCCGCGCCCGAGCTCGACGAGCCTGGCCTCGAATCCGCGCCACTCGGCGCGCTTGAGCAGCGTGAGGATGTTGCCGCGGTCGCCGTAGATATTCATCAGGTCGGGATAGAGCCAGCCGACCGTGAAGGTCTTCGTCACGGCTCTAAGTTTCCCAGTACGGCTTGGCCCAGCCGCGGCGCACGAGCTCCGCGCGCAGGTCGAGCATCGCCGTGTACGTGCACAGCAGGTGGGCGGTGTCACCTTCGTTGGTGGCCCTGATCAGGCTGTCGAGCGCGCTGCCTGGATCGGTTTCGGGCGGCTGGGCGGGAACTTCCGCGTACTTGAGGCGGACAGCCATGTCGTGGGCGCGGTTTCCGGCCGGCACGACCACTTTTGCTTTGTCCTTCAAGTGCTCGAAGTCGACGTCCCAGATCCAGCTCACGTCCGTGCCGTCTGCCTTGCGGTCGTTGAGGCCGATCACAAAGCACGTGCCCTTGGCGAGCTCGACCGCGGTGCGCACGGTTTCGTTGAACCCGGCCGGGTTCTTCGAGAGGACGAGGTTCAAGTGCCGGCCGCGAAACTCCAGGCGCTCCTGGCGGCCGAAGGCGGCGCGGAAGTTTTTGAGGCGCTCGGCGATGTAGGCGGGCTCGAGGCCCAGCGTGCGGGCGGCCGCAAACGCGGCGAGCACGTTGTATGTGTTGTAGAGGCCGCCGAGCGGGACCTCGACGCGGGTCTTGTCGATGTCGGCTGAGAAGCTGTCGAAACCGTCGAGCTCGATGTTGCTGGCGGTGATGCTCGGCGTTGGCCGCTTGAAGTCGTGGTTCGGACACTCATAGACGCCGTCATGTCCGACATAGACCGCTTCGAAATTCAGGCTCGCGCCGCATTTCGGACAGGTTCGCGCATCTGCTGCGTGAGGCAGCTCGCGCGCGGCGACCCTGGTGTCGTCGAGCCCGTACCAAAGCGGCGCCTTTGTCAGACCAAGTCCGATCTCCGCGACGCGCGGGTCGTCGGCGTTGAGGATGGCGGTGCTCTGTTCGGATGGCAGGGCGCTGAGCGCGGACTCGATCTTCTTGGCGATCGACTCGAGCTCGCCGTACCGGTCGAGCTGGTCGCGGAATAGGTTGAGGACGAGGGTCGCTTTTGGTTTGATCTCCTCGACCGCCTTAGGGAGGCTCGCCTCGTCGATCTCGAAAACGCCCCAGTCGGCTCTCAGCCGCCCGTCCGGCCCCGCCTTGTTCAGCGCCGCAGCCGTGGCGCCGAAGATCAGATTGGCCCCGGCTCGATTGGAGACTACTTTATGCCCGGCGCCCTCGAGGAGCCAGGCCACCATGCGGGCGGTCGTCGTCTTGCCGTTGGTGCCGGTGATGACGATCGAGCCGTGGGTGAGGTCCTGTGAGAGCTTGGTGAGAATGCGCGGGTCGATTGCGCGCGCTATGTCTCCGGGGAGCGTCGTGCCGCCGCCTCGGCCGCTGATGCGGCTGAGCGCGCCGGTGGCTTTCCCCGCCCAGACGGCGGCGGTCTTGCGGATCATGCCCACGGACCGATCGCCTGTGCGACTGCGGTCCAACATTTCAGGTGGCTCAGGCTGGACGTGCACTCGTGTGCGGACTCATCGTCTGTGCAGCGCCGGAGGAAAGCCGACCCGCTGCCCGTCATCTGCCAGTCGCGGCCGAGGCTGGCGGCGAAAGTTTTCAGCTCGGGTTTGACCTGCATCGCGGCCTCGGTGAGCTGGTTGGCCCCGGTCGTTTCAGGCATCTGGTCCCACGCAACGTAAACGTCCCGCGTCAGCAGTTCGATACCGGGCCAGGCAATGGCGAACCATTGAGGCGCTGTCGGAATCGGCGTGAGCCGATCACCACGCTCGTCTGCTATGGCCGTGCCCCCGGTGAGAAAAAATGGAACGTCGGCGCCGAGCTCTCGCGCAATCGATGTGAGGTCCGTTGAGATTTTGTAGAGCGCTGCGAGTCCTCGCAGCGTCGTCGCGGCGTCTGCGCTGGCGCCTCCCATGCCGGAGCCGGACGGGATGCGCTTGTGAAGCTGGATTTCGGTAGGAAGGTCTTTTTTCACCGCGCTTTCCAACGCCGCGTGCGCTTTGAGGACGGAGTTGTTTGGCGTGTTCGGGACTTCGATACCCGTGATCGTGAGCGTGGTTTGGTCCGCGGGTATGAGCGTGATGAGGTCGTGCAGGTCGATGGCCTGCAGCGTCGTGCGGATGTCGTGAAAGCCGTCGTCGCGCCGGCCCAGGACGGCGAGGTCCAGGTTGAGCTTGGCGCGCGCAGGCAGCGCGATGGTCAACGTCCGTCGACGGGTTTCAGCTTTGCCCGGTACGCGATTGCGCGGTCCTGGTAGTGCTTCGCGGCAGAGCCCACCCACTTGGCCGACGAGCCGGCCAGCGGCTTCTTGACCTTCGCGGGCACACCAGCGGCGAGGTGGCCGGGTGGGATCGTGTTTCCTTCCTGCAGGACGGCGCCGGCCGCGAGCATCGAGCCTGCGCCCAGGCGGCTGCGCTGAAGCATCGTCGCGCCCATGCCGACCAGGGCGCCCGCCTCGACGACGCAACCTTCGAGCAGTGCGGAGTGGCCGATGGTCGCGTTGCTCTCGATGACCGTCGGGAGGTTGGTGGCGCAGTGCATCACGACGTTGTCCTGGATGTTCGCGCCTTCGCCGATTTTGATCTGGGCCTCGTCGGCGCGCAGGACGGCGCCAAACCACACGCTGGCGCCGGCGCCGACCTCGACGTCTCCGATGAGGACGGCAGTCGGTGCGATGTAAGCGTCAGGGTGTACCTTCGGGCGCTTCCCGCCGAGCTCGAATTCCACTGGCCCCTATAATCCTAAGTTCGTGCGTAAGTCCAACCTGGTGATGACCCGTGGCTAAGCGAACTGCGTCCGCGAAGAAGCAGGCGCGAGCCGGCGTGAAACGTGCGCTGCGCAATCGCGCCGTGCGCTCTGAGGTCAAGACCCTTGTCGTCAAGGCGCGGCGGTCGCTGACCGTGGCGCCGGTCGCCGAATCTGATCGATATTTGCTGGCGCTCGACGCGGTGAGGGCGCTGGATCGCGCGGCGTCAAAAGGAGTGCTGCACCCGAACAACGCCGCCCGGCGCAAGGCGCGGCTGATGCGGCAGGCGGCGAAGGTGGCGGTGGCGCCACCGGCGGCGGTCGGGAAAGGCAAGAAGGCGTCTCCGGCCAAAGCGGCTGCCCCGAAAGCAGCTCCGACCAAGAAGAAGTAGGGCTTTCCTACAGGCGCGTCAGCAGGACGTCCAGCCCGAGCTCGGCGTCGATCTGGCCTGACTTGACCTCCCACTCGTAGTCGCGGATCGCCCGCAGCGCCGCCTCGAGGCGGTCGGGGTCGGCATTCTGGGCGGCGTCGTAGGCCTTCTGCACCACGAATCGATGCTCGGCCATCTCGTCCTGGACATGCTGCAGGGACTCGCCTCGCTCCTGGCGCGCGCGAACCTCGAGCACGAGCGCGACGTGGCGGGCCATGCGGTACGCGACGGAGGTCGGCTGTAGGCCGCCGCGGGTGAGGCCTCTTGCGATCTGGAGCGCTTGGGGAGTCGGATGGGGGAGCAGGTTGTCGGTGAGCTTGAAGATCTCGTCCTCACGGCCCCCGGCGAGGAGCTCGGTGACCGCTTCGCCGGTGAGCTTCGAGCCTGAGGCTTTGTACGCAGCGAGCTTGCTCAGCTCGGACTCGATGACGCTCAGGTC
>DASQAU010000125.1:0-2658 GCA_035635595.1 Candidatus Eiseniibacteriota bacterium | reverse complement strand
GGAAGCGGCTAGGATCGCGCAGTTGAGCGGCAAAGTCAAAATGCTTGCCCGTTCCACGGCGGCTGGCTATATTCCCGGCCATGCAGACCGCTGCCCAAGTGGTGCAGGACCACCGACTGACGCTCGCCGAGGTCCTCCAGGCTCTCGTCGCGGAAGGCGTGGTCCTCAAGGCGGACGCGGACAAGCTGGTCGCCGATCGCAGGCTGCACCGCGGCGACCATCATCCGTTGGTCGTGATCGCCGACCAGAAATGGCGCTCGCAGAAGCCTCCGCAAAAGATTCTCGGCCTCGAATGGCTCACCGAGTGGCTCGCGCGCCAGACCGGGATGGACTACTTCCACATCGACCCGCTCAAGATCAATTTCTCCGCGGTCACCGAGGTGATGTCCAGTCATTACGCAGCGCGCTTCAAGATCCTGCCGGTCGAAGCGAGCACGCGCGAGGTGGTGATCGCGACCTGCGAGCCCTACCTCAAGGACTGGGAAAAGGAGCTGAAGCAGATGCTGCGGCTCGAGATCCGCCGCGTCATCGCCAATCCCCTCGATATCAGCCGCTACCAGGTCGAGTTCTACAACCTGGCGAAATCGGTGAAGGGCGCCGCCAAGACGGGCGAGCAGCGCAGCGGCATCGGGAATTTCGAGCAGCTGGTCGAGATCGGCCAGACGAACCGGCAGTTCGACGCGAACGACCAGCACATCGTCCACGTGGTGGATTGGCTGTGGCAATACGCGTTCGACCAGCGCGCGAGCGACATCCACATGGAGCCGCGCCGCGACGCGGGCGAGGTGCGCTTCCGCATCGACGGCGTGCTGCACCCTGTGTACCAGATCCCCATGGCGGTGATGGCGGGGATGACCTCGCGCATCAAGATCCTAGGTCGCATGGACGTGGTGGAGAAGCGCCGCCCGCAGGACGGCCGGATCAAGACGCGCACCGCCGACGGCCAGGACGTGGAGCTGCGCCTGTCGACCCTGCCGACCGCGTTCGGCGAGAAGCTCGTGATGCGCGTTTTCGATCCGGAGGTGATCGTCAAGGACTTCTCCGAGCTCGGTTTTTCGGAGGACGACAAGACCCGCTGGAAGCAGATGACCGGCCAGCCGAACGGCATCGTCCTGGTGACGGGCCCGACCGGATCGGGCAAGACCACCACGCTCTACTCGACCTTGAAGACGCTCGCCACGCCCGAGGTGAACGTGTGCACCATCGAGGACCCGATCGAGATGATCGAACCCTCCTTCAACCAGATGCAGGTGCAGCAGTCGATCGACCTTGGATTCGCGGAAGGGGTGCGCGCGCTGATGCGCCAGGACCCCGACATCATCATGGTCGGTGAAATCCGCGATCTTGCCACCGCCGAGATGGCGATCCAGGCCGCGCTCACCGGGCACCTGGTTCTCTCCACGCTGCACACCAACGACTCCGCCAGCGCGATCACGCGGCTGCTCGAGCTCGGGGTGCCGGCCTACCTGCTCAACTCGACCATCCTCGGGGTGATGGCCCAGCGCCTGGTGCGCACCCTGTGCAAGCACTGCAAGGAAAAAGTCGCCTACGAATCGGGGCGCGAAGGCGACCTGAGCTGGGAGGAGTTCGTCGCGCCCTGGAAGGCGAAGCGTCCGGCGCACATCTACCGGCCGGTGGGCTGCCTGGAATGCCGCAACACCGGCTATACCGGCCGCATCGGCCTGTACGAGATCCTGCTGCTTTCCCCGGAGGTGAAGCGGCTGGTCAACGCCGAGGCCGATGTCGCCAAGATCAGGGACCAGGCCTACAAGGAAGGCATGAAACCGCTGCGCATCAGCGGCGCGATGAAAGTCGCTATGGGTCTGACCACGCTCGAGGAAGTGCTCAAAGTCGCGCCCCCGCCCGGGCAGGCCTAGTCAGTCCCCTCCTTTCCAAGGAGGGGAACCGGCAGTCTGCGCCGGGCTCCTATTTCTCGGAAGTGCACGCCCACACGGCGATCTTGCAGTTGTCGCCGCATTTTCTGAGCGCCTTGGCTTCGGCGATCTCGCGCGAGGCGCCCGTGTCGGAGGCGACGCGCTTCGGCCTCGCCGCGACGGCGCCGCAGCTGTCGCGGAAGGTCCGGAGCAGATCGCAATTCGTGCCGCAAATGCGAAAGGCTTCCGCCTCGGCATCGCGCTTGGTCTTCCGGTCCACGGCGAAGCCATAGGCGCCGGTCTTGGTGCTGTAGGCGATCGAGCCCCAAAGCTGCCTCTTGCCGGAACGCGCGGCGGCGGCATCTACCGAAAAAAGGGCGAAGGCGACGAGCAGTCCGACGACGGTGATCCGTTGCATGGCTGGACCTATTTGACGAGAGCGCGCATCGCGCGCTCCAGTCCCTGGATGGTGGTGGGATACATGCGCCCGCCCATGATTTCCCTGAGTATGCCGATCGACTGGCGGTAGGGCCAGATCTCCTCCGGCTCGGGATTGAGCCAGACCGCTCTGGGGTAGACCTCGAGCACGCGCTTCAGCCACACCGCGCCCGCCTCGTCGTTGGAGTACTCGATCGACCCGCCCGGCTGCAGGACCTCGTAGGGGCTCATGGTCGCGTCCCCGACGAAGACGAGCTTATAGTCGTGCCCGTACTTGTGCATGATGTCGAAGGTGCGGGTGCGCTCGGAGTGCCTGCGGAGGTTGTCCTTCCACACGTAGTCGTAG
>DASQAU010000124.1:0-4557 GCA_035635595.1 Candidatus Eiseniibacteriota bacterium | reverse complement strand
GCCCAATCCCGCCAAGCCAATGCTAAAGTTCGCACCGGAGTAGTGGTTCGGCCACCCCATGTGGCCGCACTCGCCGCCGGCGCACTCTCGCCCCGACGAAAGTTGGGAAGAGGGCGGCAAGTGAGGGGAGGCTGTGGTCGTGTGGTTGCGTGCCTTCCCACAAACACAAGGGGGAACCAAATGGTTCGAGCTAGGGGACTCATAGTCCTCATTTCGGCGGCACTGGTCGCATTCGCCTGCGGCGGAAGCGGCGGTACCAGCTCTAAGGGGGAGATCATCATCACGAGCAATCTCCCCGTTTCAGGTGCAGACGCCTCCAGCGGCCTGCCCGCTCAGCAGGGCGCCAATTTCGCCGTCACCCGTGCCGGCACGATTAAAGGCTTTACGTTGAAGTTCGTCCCCTACGACGATGCTGTCAACGGGGTACACGACCCCCAGAAGGGCGTGCAGAACGTCCAGCAGATGCTGGCGGACAGCAAGGTCCTGGGCATGGTCGGCCCGTTCAACTCGAGCGTCGCAAAGGCTGAGATCCCGGTTGGCAACCAGGCACCCCTGGCCATGATCAGCCCCTCGAACACCAACGAGTGTCTGACCCAGAGCCTCGACTACTGCCAGAAGGAGAACGGGTTCACCCCGAGCAGCCTCCGGCCGACCGGCAAGAACAACTACTTCCGCATCGCCGCGGCTGACACCTTCCAGGGCCCGGCCATGGCCGACTTCGCCATCAAAGCCAAGCCCGACGGCCTGGGCATCACCAAGGTCGCGGTCTGGGATGACCAGGAGACCTTCGGTCTGGGCGTCGCCGTCAACTTCGCCAAGGAGTTCGCTGCGAAGGGCGGCACCGTCGTCGATCGCAAGAGCTACGACCCCAAGTCGAAGAAGGACTTCAAGGACTTTCTCGCCTCGGCCAAGAACAAGGGCGCACAGGCCATTTACACCGGCTCCACCTCCGCCACCGGCGGCTGCATCGCCCGCAGCCAGATGGCAGGACTCTTCAACCCCGACATCTACTACCTCGGTCCGGACGGCATTGGCGACGCGCAGTGCTTGAAGGACGCGGGCTCGATGGCCAACGGAAACATGTTCGCCACGCAGGGTGTGGCGGACGCAACGCAGAACCCGGACGCCAAGGGCATCATCGACGCCTACAAGGCGGCCTACCCAGGCTCGTCCAGCATCGGCGCCTACACGTTCGGCGCCTACGACTGCGCCGCGATCCTGATCGACGCGATCGGACGGGCGATTGACGCCAACGGCGGCAAGTTGCCAAGCCGGCAGCAGGTGATCGACCAGGTTGCCAAGACCAGCAACTTGAAAGGCCTCACGGGCGTCATCACGTTCGACGCCAACGGCGACCCAACCAAGCCCACCCTTCAGTTCCAGCAGGTGAGCAACGGGGAATGGGTGTTCAAGTCTCAGTTCCAGGTCGGCTAGCCGTCAGCTAGAAGCAGTACGCGAGGAGGGGGCGACCACGCCCCCTCCTTATGATTGGGTGACTTTGGGAGTGGGGATGCATTGATCGGAGCCGTGGCCCGGACCCCAGCGATGTTGCGTAGTTTCGGCAACACGTCTTTCGCCTCGCTCATCGGGCTCCTGATCGCGGCTGCTGCCATCGCCCTTACGGCCCAGCGGGTCCTGCAGCACGACGCCTCGTTCTTCTTCCAGATCCTGACCATCGGGGTCGCCGACGGCGCGATCTACGCCCTGATCGCGCTCGGTTACACGATGGTCTACGGCATCATCGAGCTGATCAACTTCGCGCACGGCGACGTCTTCACGCTCGGAGCCTTCATCTCGCTGGCCCTCTTCCCGGTCTTCGGCCTTGCCGAAGGCGGCAGCGGGTTCGGTTACGTTCTCCCGCTACTGGCGATAGGGCTGATCACCATGGCTCTTTGCGCTGTGGTGAACGTGACCATCGAGCGTGTCGCCTATCGGCCTCTCCGCCACGCACCGCGACTGGCCCCGCTGATCACGGCCATTGGCATGTCCTCGATCCTCGAAGGCGCCATGTACCTGTGGAAAGGTCCGTTCAACCTCCACTACCCGGACCTGCTGCCGGCCACCCGCCTGGACATCAGCGGAGTCTCAATTGGCGTGAAGGACCTCATCGTGCTCACCCTCGCCATCGTGTTGGTGGTGGCGTTCACACTCTTCATCAATCTGAGCAAGCTGGGCAAGGCCATGCGCGCGACGGCTCAAGATCGCGACGCTGCGCTGCTGATGGGCATCGACATCAACCGCACGATCGCGGCCACTTTTTTCATCGGCGCGGTGCTGGCGGGGGCCGGAGGGATAACTTATGGCCTTTACATCAACAACGTCGCCTTCGACCTGGGGTTCATCACCGGCTTGATCGCTTTTACCGCCGCGGTGTTCGGCGGCATCGGCAACATTCCCGGAGCCGCCATCGGCGGCCTCCTGATTGGAATGGTTCGCGCATTCTCGGACAGTTATTTCGACTCGTCCTGGACGGAGGTGGTGATCTTCGGCATCCTCATCGCCACCCTGGTCTTCCGGCCGACAGGACTGCTCGGAATGCGGGTGCCTGAGAAATGAAGCGACTGTCCAAGCTCGTCCGAGAGCAGTCCAAGAATCCCAACGCGATCGCCTATGCCGCGATGGCGGTTGCCGGCCTCACCTTCCCTGGCATCGCCCAGTTTGCCACCGGCGGCAATGCGGATTACCTGGTCAGCCTCGCCGCTGATGCCGGCGTTTTCGTGCTGCTGGCGATCGGGCTCAATGTCGTCGTTGGCTTCGCTGGCCTGCTGGACCTCGGCTATGCAGCGTTCTTCGCCATCGGTTCGTACACCTACGGGATGCTCGCCTCACAGCAGCTCATCAGCTCGCCGCTCCACACGGCCCTACACGTGCCTTTCTGGATCGCGCTCGTCCTGGGCATGTTCATCGCCGCCGGAGCCGGCGCGCTCTTGGGCGCTCCGACGCTCCGGCTGCGGGGCGACTACCTCGCAATCGTCACGCTCGGTTTCGGCGAGATCGTGCCGCGTTTCTTCCGGAACATGAGGGAGTGGACGAGCGGCGTGAACGGGATCAGCGCCCTCGACGTACCAACGCTGCCGTTCTGGATCACCGGGCCCTGGGCCAACACAGAGCTCGCGATCGAGCAGAACTTCCGCTTTGTGACCTTCAATGCGACTGCCTGGTATGTCCTGATCGTCATCCTCATCGTCGCCTCGGTGATCGGCGTCAACAACCTGCATGGATCGCGCCTCGGCCGTGCATGGATGGCGGTCAGGGAGGACGAGACAGCAGCGGCGGCGATGGGCGTGAATACGGTCAATACCAAGCTGCTCGCTTTCGCCATCGGAGCGTCTTTCAGCGGGTTCGCCGGCGCGTTTTACGGCGCGAAGCTGTCCCTGGTAAGCCCGGAGAGCTTCGGATTCGTTGTCTCGATCACCATCCTTTCGATGGTGGTGCTGGGCGGCATGGGCAACATCCCGGGGGCCATGGTGGGCGCGTTGCTCCTGTACGCGGTGCTGTACAAGTTCCTGCCCGACGCCCCTTTGCAGGCCGCGTCCCTGGCCCACAGCCTGGGGCTGGACTGGCTCAACACCGTCGTTCCCGACGGCTGGCCTGGACTCGGCGAGTTCGTGTCGAGGCTCAAGTTCATCATCTTTGGATTGATCCTCGTCACGATCATGTTGGTGCGCCCGCAGGGCCTGCTGCCCAGCCGTCTGCGGGCACAAGAGCTGAAGCGCGGTGTACACGACGAGCCGGTGACGACGCTCCCATGAACACCTCGCCCCAGCCGATCCTTTCCTTGCAGGGCGTGATCAAGCGCTTCGGCGGCCTGACCGCTGTCGACCAGGTGAGCTTTGACGTCCCGAAGGGCGAGGTCTTTTCCCTGATCGGACCGAACGGCGCCGGCAAGACCACCCTGTTCAACTGCATCACCGGCATGCACGTGCCCACAGCTGGCAAGGTCGTCTTCGAAGGCCGCGACATCGCGGGTACCAAGCCCTACCGCACCGCGCAGCTGGGCATCGCCCGCACGTTCCAGAACATCCGCCTGTTCGAGTACATGAGCGCGGTGGACAACGTGAAGGTGGGCGAGCATGTGCGGATGAAAGCCAAGCTCTGGGACGCCATGTTCCGGACACCTTTCGCGCGACGCGAGGAGAAACGGGTGACCGAGCGGGCGATGGAGTTCTTGCGCTTCGTCGGCATCGAACGCCACGCCGACAAGTACGCCCGCAACCTGGCCTATGGCCAGCAGCGACGGCTCGAGATCGCCCGGGCCCTGGCGACAGAACCGCATCTGCTGCTGCTTGACGAGCCTGCGGCCGGCTTCACACCGCAGGAGAAGGTGGAGCTGATGGCGTTGGTGAACCAGATCATCTCGCGAGGCATCACCGTGTTCTTGATCGAGCACGACATGAAGGTCGTGATGGAGGTCTCGCAGCGCATCGTGGTGCTCGACCATGGCGAGAAGATCGCCGAAGGGGTGCCGACCGAGGTGCGGAACAACCCGCGCGTGATCGAGGCTTACCTCGGCAAGTCGGCCTAGCGGATATAGATGGCGCTCTTAGAAGTCTCCGG
>DASQAU010000123.1:0-6516 GCA_035635595.1 Candidatus Eiseniibacteriota bacterium | reverse complement strand
GCCCTGGGTGCTGCTGTTCCTCGGCCTCGTGGTCGCCGGCAAGGTGCTGGTGGTGTGGGTGCTGGCCAGGGTCGGAGGCCTCGCCGGGCGGTCGCAGCAGCTGGCGGTCGGCCTCGGCCAGGTCGGTGAGTTCAGCTACGTGCTTGGCGCGCTCGCCCTCTCCGCGGGCCTGATCTCAAAGCAGGTCAGCGCGGGCCTGATCGGAGCCGTCGTGCTCAGCATCGCGGCATCGTCGGTGTTGGTTCGAATAAAGCCACCGGTGCGGAAGGTTGTAGCCGGCAAGGGGACATGACTGAATGAAAATTGGGATTATCGGTTCGGGGAACGTCGGTAAGGCGCTTGCAAAATCAAGTGTCAGGGCGGGCCACGCGGTCATGCTCAGCGCCTCGGATCCGGAGCACGCCACCGCGGCCGCCAAGGAGACCGGCGCTCACGCAACGCCCTCCAACGTCGACGCCGTAAAGGATGCCGACCTGGTCATCGTCGCGGTTCCGTACGACAAGCTCGGTGAGGTCTTCCGCAGTCTCGGCACGACTGTCGACGGCAAGGTGGTAATCGACGCCACCAACCACATCAACGTACAGAATCCTGGCGAAGTCCTGGGCGGCCTCTCCAACGCGGAGGAAATCCAGGAGCGTCATCCGCAGGTGCGCGTGGTGAAAGCGTTCAACTACTCGTTCGCCTCACGCATGGCCGACCCAACGGTCGACGGGATTCGGCTCGACGGCTTCGTCGCCGGCGACGACGAGGATGCAAAGCTCAAGGCGCTCGAGTTCGTCGAATCGATCGGATACCGCCCAATCGACGCGGGGCCTCTGGTGATGGCGCGCGTGCTCGAGGGCATGGGTCTTTTGATAGTCACGTTGCAGATCCGCAACGAGTGGCCCTGGCAGAATGGCTGGAAGCTCGTCGGGCCTCCACAGTAATGAGCGTGATCAAGACCAGCAATGGCGTGGCGCCGCGCGAACGCAGCGCGCGCCCGATCGCCGAGGGCGTCGACATCGGCCACGTTCACCTGAAGACCGCTGACATCGATCGCATCCATCACTTCTATGTCGGCATCCTCGGCTTCGACGTCGTGTTTCGCAGACCGGACGCGCTGTTCCTATCGGCCGGTGGCTATCACCACCATCTTGGATTCAACACCTGGGAGTCGAAGGGCGGCTCTCCCCCGCCCCCCAACACCACCGGGCTGTACCACGTCGCGATCCGGTATCCGACGCGGGCCGCGCTCGGCGATGCGCTGCGCCGCCTGGTGGCCGCCGACTGGCCGCTGGACGGAGTCAACGACCACGGCACGCACGAGGCGCTCTACCTGCGCGATCCGGACGAAAACGGCCTCGAGCTGGCCTGGGACCGCCCCGAAGCTCAGTGGCCGAAAGACCCTGAGGGCCACCTCACCTTCAGCGGCCGCCAGCTTGACGTCGAAGGCCTGTTCAAAGAAGGCGCCGAACCCGACTCCGCGTCTTAGCTACGCGACCCGGCGGACCTTCTCGCTCCAGCGCTCGTCGATGCGACGCGCCTTGTAGATCAGGAGCGCCGCGATCCAGGCCACGACAAAGGCCGCGACGATGAAGTAGCCGGCCCGGCCGATGAGGTCAAAGCCGGCGATGGCGCTGAAGACACCGCCCTGCAAGTCGAACCGTTCGATGAGGACCTGCATGAGCTCCACTGTGCCGATGAAGAGCGCGACGAACACGGAGAGGCTGGTCATCGTGAGGTTGTAGAAGACCTTTCGGATCGGGCTCGTGAAGGCCCACGAGTAGGCCTTGGCCATGAAGGCGCCGTCGGCCGTGTCCATCAGCGACATCCCGGCGGCGAAGATCAGGGGCAGTGCGATCACCGCCATGAACGGCAGGCCCTTGGCGGCTGCCCCGGCTGCGATGGCAAGGATCGCCACCTCCGACGCGGTGTCAAAGCCAAGGCCGAACAGGAATCCGATCGGATACATCTGCCAGCTGTGCCGGATGACTCGGAAGAGGCGTCCGAAGATGCGGCTCATGAAGCCGCCGGCGGTGAGATCCAGCTCAAGCGATTCCTCGTCGTACTCACCCGACTTGAGGCGCCGGTAGACGCGGACGATGTCGATGAGGATGACCAGGTTGAGCAGGCCGATCAGGACGAGGAAGCCACCCGACACGACAGTGCCGACTGTGCCTCCGACGCTCCTCAGCTGGCCGCCATCACTCACGACACCATCGACGATCCACTTGACGGCCAGGCCAAGGGCGACGGCGATGAGAAAGACGACCGTTGAGTGGCCGAGCGAGAAGAAGAAGCCGACGCCGACGGGCTTGCGGCCATCCTGGAGCAGCTTGCGCGTTGTGTTGTCGATGGCCGAGATGTGGTCTGCATCGAAGGCATGCCTTAGGCCGAAGGTGTAGGCAAGTCCGCCCAGCGCGAGGATGGTCGGCTGGCCGGCCGCGGCGGCGAGCAGGAGACCCCAGCCCAATATGTGCAGCAGGCCCACTCCGCCAAAGAATCCCGCCAGGCGCCTGCGCTCGCCGCTGTCGAACGAGTCACGCAGCAAGGCGCTCATGGAGGCCACGGTGGGAGCCTAACGCTTATCGCGACTTAGTCGCAACTTCGTATTCAGGTCGCCTGCCGCCATCTGCGACTCCTTCTCATAAAGGACGAATGGGTAGCGCCACCGTTACTGTTCCCGGAAATGGATCTCGACAGCCTTCCGCCGCAACTACGCTCAGTGCTCGGGGCCCTCACCCACGCAGTGCAGAGTCGCGAGCCCTCCATTCGAGCGAAGGTCGAGGAGCTGCGGTCGAGCCATCCGAACTACACCAATCATCAACTGGCTCTGGCCCTCATCCGTTCCACGCGCCGCCGTGTCGCGGCGACCGGTGCCTTGAGCGGCGCCGTTTCGATCGCTCCAGGCCTCGGGACCGTGCTCGCGATAGGCACCATCACGAGCCAGACCCTCTATGCGCTGGAGCAGGAGGTCGAGCTGGTGCTGGGGATCGCGATGATCTTCGGACACGAGCTCGACAACTCTGACGAACGCGTCGTCGAGGCCCTCGTCGTGGTTGGAATCACCAGCGGCGCGGTCAAGCTCCGCGAGGACGTGCTCGTCGCCGGCGGAGAGCGCATCGCAATCGCGGCCTTTCGACGGTTGCCGAGCCTGCTCGTCGTACACGGTGGCGGCCGGGTGATGACGCGCATCCTCGCGCGGTTCGCCACCTCTGGAGCAGCAAAGGTGGCGGCCAGGGTCGTGCCCCTAGGCGTGGGAGTCGCGGCGGGCGCCGGCTTTGACTGGCTCGCGGTGACCGGGTTGGGCCGAGCCGCGATGAAGTATTACGGACCGGGTGGTCCGGGAGCCCGGCCGCTCCTACTTGCTCCCGAAGATCCCTCGAACGTCGAACACGGCCGCTGACTCGATCTGATCGAAGCCGCACTTGCGCGGCGGCTTGTCCGTCCTCCACCGCAGGAATCGGGTCGCATGCCGGAAGCGCTCCCCCGCCTCCAGCTTGTCGTAAGCGACCTCACAAACGAGCTCCGGCCGAACAGCCACCCATTCCGTGTCCTTTCCGCGCGACCACCTGCTCAAGCCTCCGGGCATGCGGCCGGGGTTCGCTTTCCATTCCGACTCGGGAATCTCGGTAGCCAGAGGCTTCAGCTTTGCGATGAGCTCTTTGCGCTCGGCTGCATTGAACGAAGAAGTGTGGCCGACGTAATGCATGGTCCCTTTCTTGTCGTAGAGGCCGAGCAGCAGGGAACCTAGCGTGGTTCCGTCGTTGGTCTTGCGCCAGCCGATCACAACGCAGTCGGCGGTGCGCTGATGCTTGATCTTCACCCACAGTCGCTTCCCCGGCACGTACTGCCCGCTCCATGACTTGGCGATGACACCGTCCAGCCCGGCGCCTTCGAAGCGCTGGAACCAGCTTTCTGCGGTCGCGTGGTCGCGGGTGTACGGCGTCAGAAAGATGGGCTGCTTGGCGCCCTTCAGCAGCTTTTCAAGATGCTTCCGGCGCTCTCCAAGCGGTTTCTTGCGAAGGTCGGTTCCACCTTCGGCAACGATGTCGAACGCGATGAACCACGCCGGAGTGGCTTCACTGAGCATCCGGACGCGAGAGTCAGCCGGGTGAATCCGCTGCTGCAGGGCGCCGAAATCCAGCCCATCCCTGCCCACCACTACGATCTCGCCGTCCAGGACCAACTGCTTTTCGCGCAGGCCGCGAAATGCGGGCAGCAGTTCGGGAAAGTAGCGTGTCATCGGTCGCGCGCCCCTGCTGATCAGCTCGACGTCATCGCCATCCCGGAAGACGAGCGTGCGAAAGCCGTCCCACTTTGGCTCGTACTCCCAGCTGTCGCCCTTCGGGATGCCGGCCTCGGAAGGCGCGGAAAGCATCGGTTCCATGTCGATTGGAATGGGATGTTTCAAGCTACTTATCCCCAGGTGTCTATATCTTGTGGACGGTGGGACCCTGTGCTACCATATCGACGGCCGGTGAGCCGGCCCACTGAATTCGACTCCACGCCCCCACCCCAGCCTGGGAAGCTCGCGTAAGCGGGCTTCCCTCTTTTTTGTAGGTTGCTCGCGTAAGCGGGCTTCCCGCTTTTTACAGATGTCCGCGTCAGCGGGCTTCCCTTTATGGGTGGAATCGCTTGAGCAGGTCGGCCACCGTGACGCTGGCGTAGTCCTTGCCAAGCACCGCCTGCGCGGTCATCCACACGGCGCGCGCCTTGATCGGCCCCTTGGCGGCCAGGTCCCCGAGCTTCAGCGCGTCATAGACCTGGATGTCAGGCACCTGGCGCAGCTGATCAGCCAGCCATTTCGCCCACTGCGCGAGGTTGCCGTCGGTAGGGGACACGACTGGTTCCCCGGGCTTGGTTTGGTCGACCGTCGACCAGGGAGCGGCTGCCGGTTTCGCGGCAGCGGCGGGTGAGGTCGCGTGCACGGCCCCTGAGGCCGTGAGCTTGGTCGCCACCGCCTCGGCCTTGGCCTCAGCCGCGGCTGTGACCTTCTCGGCAGCCGCCTCGACTTTCTTCGCGTCGTCCGCTGCCTTGGCCTCGGCCTCCTGAGCCTTGGCCGCGGCTTCGGCTCGCGCCGCCTTGAGGGTCGACAGACCTTCGCCCGCAATCTCGCTGATCCGTTCCGCCGCGCTACCAGCCTCGCTGCTCCGCTCGCCATCGCCGGTGCGCAAGCGCTCGCCGAATCCGCGACCGAGCGCGCCACCGATGAGGTTCGGGACGTCGAGCCCGGTCAGGCCCTTGATCGCGGTGGTCGACTCGATCATCGCGCGCGTGGCGTTCTTCACGATGTCCGAGGCGCCGTCCGCGCTCATCACGGTCAAGGAGTCGATGTGGCCCATCGGTTCGGCCGCGGCGCGCACGATGTCGGGCAGCGCCGACAGCACGGTCTGGATGATGGCGGCTTCGTTGAACTGCTTGTATGCGTCGGCGCGCATCGCCAGCGCCTTGGCCTCGGCTTCACCCTTGGTGAGCACGATCTGCGCCTCCGCGCCGCCTTCCAGCCGAGTGGTCTCGGCGTCCGCCTCGGCTGATGCGATCCGCGCGCGCTTGTCACCTTCCGCGCGAGCGATCACAGCCTGGGCTTCGGCCGCGGCCGGCTTGACCGTGGACGAGAGCAGCTCCTTCTCCTTGCGATCGGCTTCCAGCTGTGCGAGCTCGGTCTGCTTGCGGACGACCTCCTGCTGCGCCTGGGCCATCGCCAGCGGACCTGCCTGGTCGGCGCGCGCCTGGGCGGCCGCGACCTGCGTCTTCGTCTCCGCCTCGCGGAGCGCGACGTCCCGGCCGGCATTGATCTTGATCTGCATCGACTCGGCCTCTCGCACCGCGGCCTCCTGGTCGGTCGTCGCCTTGACCATGCGCGCGTCACGCGTGACCGTGGAGACGCTCTGCTGGCCGAGCAGCTCGATGTAGTTCGACTCGTCCGAGAAGCTCTGGATGGTGAAGGCGTCGATCTGCAGCCCGCTCGTCGCGAGGTCGCCCTTGGCCGCGTCCTGCACCTGCTGCAGGAGCTTCTGGCGGTCGCGGATCAACTCCTCGATGGTCAGCGTGCCGACGATCGACCGCAGCGAGCCCTCGAGCACGTTCTTGACGATCGAGTCCACCTGCTCCGGCTTGGCGTCGAGGAAGCGCTCGGCTGCGTTGCGCAGCGACTCCACGTCGCGGCCGATCTTGAAAGTGGCCACGCCCTGGACCTGTACCTTGATGCCCTGGCTGGTCACCGCGTCACTGAGCGAAACGTTGATCTGGCGAGCAGTCAGCTTCAGCCGGCCGATCCGGTTGAGAAGCGGCATCACGATCGTCCCGCCTCCGACGACCACCTTGACTCCCTTGTCGCCCGGAGTCGAGGCGACCTTGCCGTGCTCGTCACGCACCTTGGCGCCGCGCGCCCCGGCGACGATGATCGCCTCGTTGGCGCCGGCTACCTTGTAGCGGCTCGCGACGAAGGCGAGGATCAGGATGACGATGACCACGAGGGTCACGACGAGGAATGGCGAGGTCGTCACGAAACTAGGCATCGGACCGTGCTCCTTC
>DASQAU010000122.1:0-6099 GCA_035635595.1 Candidatus Eiseniibacteriota bacterium | reverse complement strand
TGCACGGCGCCGCGGCGGGCGCTTACTGGCCGGCGGCCAATGGACTCCTCGCGCACGTGACTCCCGCGGAGGATCGCGGCCGCGCGTTCGGCATGATGCAGTCGACGATGATGGCCGGCATGCTGATCGGGCCGGCGATCGGCGGCTTCATCGCGCTCTACAACCTGAGCGCAGTGTTCGTGGTGTCGGCGTGCGTGTGCGCCGTCGCAATCGTGGCGCTCGCTTTGCTCCCGAACGTGCGAGCGGAGCCGATGCTCGAAGTGCCCGTGGGCGCGCTGCATATCGCCAGGAAGCTCGCGCCGATGCTGGTGCTCGGCGCTGGTACGTCATACATGATCGGGTCCTTCGACACCATCTGGCCCCTGTACATGACGCATCGAGGAGCCAACACCTTCGCCGTCGGTCTCTCGTTCGTCGCGTTTGCGCTGCCGGCGACGCTGTTGAGCGCGCGCGCGGGTGCGCTCGGCGACCGCATCGGACCGCGCCGGGTGGTGGTGGCGGCCCTGATCGGCACCGCGTTCTTCTCGAGCCTGTATCCATTCATCACGTCGGTGCCCTGGCTGATCGGCCTCGGCCTGGTCGAGGGCGCGCTGACGATCTCGGGCGGGCCGAGCCTCATCGCTGAGGTGAGCCGGACCGCCGAGCCGGGTCACCAGGCCCGCACGCAGGGCGTCTTCCAGACCGTGCAGACGCTGATCCAGATCGTCGGCGCGCTGGCCGGAGGCGCTCTATTTGCGCTGAGCCCTACCTTCGCGTTCTTGGCCATCGCGGCGGTCTGCCTGCTGGGGGCGAGCACAGTGCTGGTATCGCGAAGAGCTCGCACGCAGCCCGCGGCCCAGGTGCGCTGAGCCGGCTCAATATCGAATCTCGTCGAGATCGCGCCATCCATACGACACCTCTTCGAGGGTGGTCGTGCCGATGGTGATCGGCTGCGCGCGCACGTAGCTCCCACCGAGCCGCTCATAGAACTCGCGCGCCGGTGCGTTGTCGCGCAAGACCCAGACGATCATGTCGCGCAGGCCCATCTTGCGCAGCGCAGCGGCGACCGCGCGCACCAGCTCGCGACCATGGCCCTTCCGTTGAGCTCCGGCCACGATGTAGATCGCGTACAGCTCCCCCGCGAAGCCGCTCTCGCCGGCGCGCTCGCGTCCGCCCGACGCGAAGCCGACGATTCCCTCCGGCTCTTCGACCACGAACACGCGGCTCGCCCGGTCGCCGATGACGCGCCTCCACCGGTCGGTGTAGCCCGCCTCGCTCAGCGAGGCGAGAAAGTCATCCGCGAGCAGCCCCTGATACGAGCTGCGCCAGGCGGCCACGTGCACGCGCGCGATCTCAGCCGCATCGTCCTGTAACGCCGGTCGAATCATCTACGTTGACAATTTAGATGGACGCGCCCGAAGTCCTCAGTCGCCGCGCCCGACGCGCCCTACCGCTCATGGCCGGGGCGCTGGCGGCGATCGTGGTCGCCGGCCTCGTCTACCTTCATCCATCGTTCCCGCCCTCACCCAGACCGGCGGCCAGGCCTGTCCCAAGCGCGCCGATCCTTGCCTCTCAGTATTCGGCGACCTACGACTTCGTGACGCCGTCGACCGGCTGGGCCCTCGTGGTCGACCAGTCGGCTCAGCCGGCGAACGTCTATGTGTACCGGACCACCGATGGAGCAAAGCGATGGCAGGAGCTGTTCGCCGCTTCCGCGCAGCCGGCCAGGTCGGGGATCCGCTTCTTCGACCGCAATCACGGCTTGATCTTCTTCGGGTTTCCCGCACAGCTGTACCGGACGAGCGACGCAGGCAATCAGTGGACGCCGGTTGGTATGCCGCCAGACACGGCGACTTCGATCACCTTCACCGATCCTTTGCACGGCTGGGTCCTTGCCCAGGAACCAGGCGAAGGATTCGCCAAACACTTCTTCACCACAACCAACGGCGGAAGCAGCTGGACAGAGCTGCCGTGGCCGCAGTGGGCAGTGTGGGGTGGACAGGGTGGTGGTATCGGCAGCGACCTGCAGTTTCGGCGGACCAACGAAGGTTGGCTGGGGGCGAGCGCGGATCAGCCCACTGTTTACTCCACTACCGACGGCGGGTCTTCTTGGCAGGCTCATACCCTGCCCAGCCTCCCGAAGCCGAATCCGGCAACAGGAGGGAAACCGCCTCCTCCACCAGGATCGGGCTTCACCTTCAACACGGATGTCAGGCTGCTCCCCGGCGCTGGAGTCGTCGCGTTCGTCGATCTCTATGCGCAGGGTGCCGCCTTCACGTCGTTCGATGACGGCAAGAGCTGGCGCGCGCTCCCGCCTACGCCTGGCGAGACGAGCTACTCCGACTTCGCGTTCCAGGACTCAACACACTGGTGGGCGATGCGATTCGGCACCCTCTGGAAATCATCCGACGCCGGGCAGAGCTGGAAACACGTAGGGCAGCAGATCGACGAGTGGGACTACCGCCCGCATGTGGTCGACGCCAGGCACGCCTGGGCAATGTTGATCGGTTCCCGGGCATCCGGCACCGGCCTTGCCATGACTGCAGACGCAGGCCTGCACTGGACGTACGTCAAGGTGCCCACGCCGGGCTAAGCTGGCCCCAGGCGATGGGGCCGCTGGAACCGGATACCGATTTCGACCCGCCGGTCGAAGCTTCGCGTGCGAGACGGGCCCTCACTGTGATGTTCGTTTCGGTTGTCGCGATCGCCGCGATCGGCGTCGTGTACGTCCGCCCGCCGTTGGGCACGCAGGGCGGACCGGTCACGCCTGCGCTGCCCGCGACCTACCAGCTCGCGGGCGTCGATTTCGTCGATGCGAACACCGGCTGGGTCGTCGCCACTTTCGACTCCGGTCGCTACGCACTGCTCCATACCAGCGACGCGGGCCGGACGTGGTCCCTACAGCTGACCGGCCCCACCGACCAGCGCGGCGTCTACATGCGCTTTTTTGACCCAGGTCACGGTGTCCTCGCATTGGTCGGCAACAAGCCGCTGACGTTCCAGACCGCCGACGGCGGTCGCACGTGGTCGCCGCGGCCCACCATCAACAATTCGTCCGCATACGTGCAGTCGGTGTCCTTCATCGACCCGCAGCGAGGGTGGCTGCTGGCACGGTCGACAGCCAACCCCGGTGACGTCGCGCTGCTGCAGACGGGTGATGGGGGCGCGACCTGGACCAACCTCGGATCGCCGGTGGCCGGCGGTGACGAGCCCTATCGGGTGCAGTTCGCCGACGGCGCCGTGGGCTGGCTTGACTCCGTGTCGGTGAAGCCTCATGCGTACAGGAGCACCGATGGCGGGGTGAGCTGGACACAGGTTTCTCTCCCGGCGCCAACCGGGGGATGGCCGGCGACAGGCCAGTTCTTCGTCGCCGCCCAACCCACGCATGGGGCCGGCGTGTTGGCCACGGTCGTCAACTTCGTGCCGTATGTCGGCCGCTCTGGGATCGGCGAGCAGGTGATCGCCTTCCCACCACTGACGGTGCGCGCCTTTGACGGAGGCCTCCCGGTGGTCTACAGGTACGCGACCTTCGTCGACGCCATACCTGGCTCGGACCTGAGGAAGGTCGGGACGGAGAACAAGGGCGGGGCCTACGCGCAGGGCCAGGCGCCGAACCAGGTGCAGCTCGGCTCGCTCGACGGCGGTCTAACCTGGAAGGTGATCGCGCCGCCAACCGCGCCTGGCGCGATCGGGTACTCCGACGCGGAGACCTGGTGGTGGATCGGTTCCGGAGCGTGGTCCACCAGCTCGGATGGAGGCACGACCTGGACGGACACGCGCAACATCGGGGTGATCCTGCCGCTGCCGGGATCGCTCACGGTGCTCGATTCGAAGCACGCGTGGTACGGCGCCATGGCCGGCACCCACGCCCTGCTGGAGAGGACCGTGGATGGTGGGATCACCTGGGAGATGATCGGCTTACCTGCTGTCACGCCTTGACGTAGGCGATCACGGCGCGCGCCTCGGCCACGATCTTTCCGCCGTCCTGCTCGACCGTGGCCTCGCAGAAGGCGATGCGGCGGGTGCGATGGCGAACTGTCGCACGCGCGATCAGGCGACCCGGCGTCGCGGGCCTCAGGAAGTCGACCTTCAGGTCGGCCGTCACCGTCGTCTCGCCCTCCTCCGCGGCCGTGAAGGCGACCGAGGCGAGCGCCTCATCCGCGAGCGTGGCGATCGCCCCGCCATGGACGATGGTGCCTCGAGACGTCGGGAATCCGTGCGCCTCGCCCGTCATGTTTCCCTCGAGCACCAGCTTGCCGTGCTCGACCTCGACGATCCGCGTCCCGATGTTCGCCACCATCCCGGTCGACGCCCACTGCTTGTATAGCTCGGGCAGCGCTTTCACTCCGTAGTGGTCGTCGGTCACGACTCGAGTGAGCGGTGGAGCTCGATGATCGGGATGACGAGCCGGTAACCCATCTCCTGATTGATGTGAAGGATGGGCTCGTTGACTCCATCGTTGGCGGTGCGGACTCGCTCGTACCCGAGTTCGATCGCCTGCGCGATGGTCTCGTATTTGAGAGCGCGCGCGATTCCCCTGCCGCGAACTCTTCTTGACGTTGCGGTGAACGAGGTCCACGGGAGGCCGCGGGTGGGTGGGAAGTCCATGACCGACATCCCAACGATGTCGTCACCCTCGCGTGCGATCCAGAAACGATCCTCACGCGTGCCTGGATTGTCGAACGTAGCGCGTTTCCATTCGTCGAACGGCTGCCTGCGGATCGGCACGCTGACCGGTATGTCCTGCTCGGTCTCGATCATCATCTCGTGGAGCTTCGTCATGAGGTCAGGGTCCTTCTCCTCGCTCAGCGTGAGCAGCCGCACGCCCTGCTCCTGCATGCGTTTGCGGTTTTCCGCCGTCCGCGCCAGCAGCTGCTCCCGCAGCGCGACAAGGTCCAGCTCTGAGTTGCGCTGGCGGCGCACCTCGCGATAGCCGATGCTGCCGGCGACCCTCAGGTCGTCTTCGAAGTCCTCGCGGATGCGGATCACCGACGTGGTGACGCCCTCCGACCTCAGCCAGGCTTCCGCCCTGGAGATCAAGGCCGAGTAGTTCCGCTCCGACCAGAGATCCGGGTGGATGGTCACCCGCATCCAGCCGAACCGGTCCGTCACGTTCTCCCAGAGCTCGTGGCCGGCGGCGACGAATGCCACCGCGGCGCCGTCCCGCACTGCGACCAGTCGTGTGGTCGCCTCGTTCGCCGACCGTAGAGTCCACCAGAAGCGCAGCATCTGCGGGTCTCGTGGGTCGTCCGGGTCACGCGCGACCTCGAGGTCCGCGACGATCGACGCATCTTCGAGCGTCGCCGGGCGCAGGTCTAGCTCGAGGACGTGGGAAGCGGGCATGGCAGAGGAGAAGGGTAATCTCTGGGCGGTGATTGCTCGCCGAGTCCGCACGCTGCCCGGCATGCGGGCGCCTCGCTCCACCCACCGCCTGGCCCTTTCGCCCGTGTGCTGGGGGATCAGCGACGTGCCCGGGTGGGGGCACCAGCTCGACCCTGAGCGTGTGCTCTCCGAGGCGGCGGCGGTGGGTGAAGGTGAGATCAGCGCCGGCCCACCGGGATTTCTCCCCGACAGGAGCGATCAGGCGAAACCCATGCTGAAGCGTCACCGCCTTAGCCTCGTGGCAGGCCAGGTTCACGCCATCCTTCACCACGAAGACATCCGCGGCTCAGAGCTGGCCCACATCGACGGCCACGCGCACTGGCTGTCGGTCCTCGGCGCCGACACCCTCGTCCTGACGGCGATCCCGCAGCGCGCGAGCGGAGCGCACCACGGCGCGGTCCTGTCCAACTCTGAGTGGGCGCACCTGCTCCACTCGATCGGGTCCGTGCAGCACGTCTGCGCCCGCCACAAGCTGCGCCTGGCGGTCCAGCCGCGGTTCGGCAGCACCATCCAGGGGCCTGAGGACGTCGAGCGCCTGCTCGTCGGGTCGGAGGCCGGGCTCTGCCTCGACGTCGGACACCTGATCCTCTCGGGCGGGGATCCGATCGAGGTGCTCGAGCTGGCCGCCGGCCGCATCCAGCACGTGCACCTGAACGACCTCGACGCCGGGCTGGCGGGGCAGGTGAGCGAGCACGGCGAGGACTACAACGAGGCGGTCGGCCTCGGTCTTTTCAAGCC
>DASQAU010000121.1:0-3939 GCA_035635595.1 Candidatus Eiseniibacteriota bacterium | reverse complement strand
AGGGCTTCGGCTCGTGGCAGCGCCTGCGCGCACAGGGCCGGCTGCCGATTCGAATCGTCTACAACCTTCCGCTTGTGGATCTGCCGCACGCGGAGCGGATGGGCGTGCAGTCTGGCTGGGGCGACGAATGGATTCGCATCTGGGGCGTGAAAGCGTTCCTCGATGGCTCGCTGGGCAGCCGCACCGCGGAGATGCTCGACGGCACGGGCACGCCGCGACTGACTCAGGCGGACCTGGTGGACCTGGTCGCTCGCACAGCCCGCGCCGGGCTCAACGTCTGCCTGCACGCCATCGGCGACGGCGCCGTGCGTCGGGCGCTGGACGCGCTGGCTCCCCGTCGCGCGACAGGGCCGAGCTGGCGGCCGCGCATCGAGCACGCGCAGTGCGTGAACCCAAAGGACGTCAAGCGGTTTGCCCGCATCGGAGTGATCGCCTCGATGCAGCCGATCCATG
Organism: Candidatus Eiseniibacteriota bacterium; assembly: GCA_035635595.1. GTDB lineage: Bacteria > Chloroflexota > Dormibacteria > Dormibacterales > Dormibacteraceae > Palsa-870. Next base: position 3,486 of record DASQAU010000121.1, on the reverse strand, counting down.
CGGTCGCGGACCGCGTGCTGGCGGATGAATACTGGCCGCGCGTCACTGGTCACGCCTACGCGTGGGGCGCGCTTGCCCAGGCTGGGGTGCGGCTCGCGTTCGGCTCGGATGCGCCGGTCGAGACGGCGGACCCGCTGGCCGGAATCGAGGCGGCCACCGTCTGGAGGCGGAAGGCGAAATGGCACCCCGAGCTCGCCGTTTCTCGGGCAGCGGCGCTGCGGGCTTACACCGCCGGCGCGGCCTATGCCGTCGGAATGGAAAAGGACGCCGGCACGTTGAGAGCAGGAAAGCTGTGCGACATGACGGTGGTCGACGAAGCCGGCGTGGTCGCCACCATCGTCGGAGGCAAGGTCAGCTTCTTGCGAACGCCTCTCTCAACTTCGCGGCGGTCTTCTCCAAAGACTCGTTGACGACCTTGACGTCGTCGATGACCGGCATGAAGTTGGTGTCGCCGTTCCAGCGCGGCACGACGTGAAGGTGTACGTGGTCGGGAATCCCGGCGCCCGCAGCGCGGCCGATATTGGCCCCGATGTTGAAACCTTCGGGATGAAGCTCGCTCCGGAGCACGTCGATGGTTTTGCGCAGGGCGCGCATCAGGTGGGTCGTCTGGTCGTCGTCGAGGTTCTCCAAGCCGGGCACGTGAGCGTGCGGGGCGACGATCGTGTGACCGGGGTTGTAGGGAAACTTGTTCAACATCACGAGCGCGTCTTGCGGACGCCACACGACGAGATTGGCGTCGGGGTCGTCGGGATGCTCGATCACACGGCAGAACAGGCAGCCCGGCTTCTGCTCGCCGGCGATGTACTCCATGCGCCACGGCGCCCACAGTCGCTTCATTGATCTACGTCCTCTTCTTGCTCATGGTCACGGCCGTCTGGGGCTGGACGTTCGTCCTGGTCAAAGACGCGGTCACACACTACCCGACCCTGCCCTTTCTCCAGCTTCGCTTCATCGTCGCCTTGCTGGTCATGGTCGTGCTGGTTCGTCGACTCCCGGTTCGCCGCGAGGTGCGCGTCGGCGTCATCGCGGGCGCCGTGCTCGCGGCGGGCTACCTGACCCAGACCGTGGGGCTCACGATGACAAGCCCCGGCAACTCGGGCCTCATCACCGGCTTGTTCGTCGTGTTCACGCCTCTGATCGAGCGGGTCTTCGGAGTCCCGGTGCGCTGGTTCACCTCGGTCGCCGTCGTGGCCGCGCTCGCCGGCACGGTGATGCTGGTCGGTGGGCCATCCGGATTCGGACTTGGTGACCTCCTCACCATCGGCACCGCATTCTTCTTTGCGCTCCACATGGTGCTGCTGAGCCGGTGGTCGCCCGGCTTGCGCTCAGCGCCCCTGGCCATGCTGCAGATGGGAACCGGCGCGCTGATCTTCAGCGCGGGAGGGACCTGGTCTCTGCAGGCCCCGAGCACAGCCGTATGGCTCGCGATCGTGGTGACCGGGGTGTTCGCGTCAGCCCTGGCCTTCTACATCCAGACGTGGGCTCAGCAGCATCTGAGCGCGAGCCGGACCGCGTTGATCCTGACCACCGAGCCTGCTTGGGCTCTGGTGGCCGCGGTTGTGCTGGCCGGGCAGCGATTCGGTCTGCTGCAGGCCGCCGGCGCCGCCCTGATGCTCGTGGCGATCGTGGGTCATGAACTGGCGCATCTAAAATTCAAAGCCCATGGAGAGCAAGCCGCGGCGTAGCTCCTACGTGCCGCAGGAAATCGAGCCCAAGTGGCAGAAGACGTGGGAAGAGCGCGGCATCATGAAGGCTGACGACGCTTCACCCAAGCCCAAGTTCTACAACCTGGTCATGTTTCCCTACCCCTCCGGCCCGCTGCACATGGGGCACATGCGCAACTATGTGATCGGCGACCTGCTATCGCGATTCAAGAGGATGCAGGGCTTCGAGGTTCTCAACCCGATGGGATGGGATGCATTCGGACTGCCTGCCGAGAACGACGCCATCAATCGCGGGGGCGGCGTGCATCCCGAGGAGTGGACGCGCGGCAACATCGCCATCGCCAAACGGCAGCTCGGCATGATGGGCGTGCTCTACGACTGGGATCGAGAGGTCACGACCTGCGATCCCTCCTACTACCGCTGGACTCAGGAGCTCTTCCTCCTGTTCTTCGAACGCGGCCTGGCGCACCGGATGATGTCGCCGGTCAACTGGTGCCCGGTGGACAAGACAGTTCTCGCCAACGAGCAGGTCATCAACGGCCGGTGCTGGAGGCACCCGGACGTCGAGGTCGAAAAGCGCGATCTCGAGCAGTGGTTCCTGCGCATCACCGAGTACGCCGACCGGCTGCTCGACGACCTGGCCGAGCTCGAGCACTGGCCCGAGAAGGTGCGAGTCATGCAGGCCAACTGGATCGGGCGCAGCCACGGCGTGGAGGTCGAGTTCCCAATCGACGGCCATCCAGGCGAGTCGATGCGCATCTACACGACGCGCCCCGACACCCTGTTCGGCGTCACCTTCATGGTCCTGGCGCCGGAGCATCCGCTCGTCGAGAAGCTGACCGTGGAGTCGCGGCGCGCGGCCGTGCGGGAGGTCGTTGAGGCGGCACGCCGGGAGCGCGAGATCGATCGCATGTCCAGCGAGGTGCAGCGGCTCGGCGCGTTCACCGGGGCCTATGCGATCAATCCGCTGAACGGCGAGAAGGTGCCGATCTGGGTCGCGGACTACGTGCTGATCACATACGGCACCGGCGCGATCATGGCGGTCCCTGGCCACGACCAACGGGACTTCGATTTCGCGCGACAGTTCGGGCTGCCGATCCGCGAGGTGATCGCGCCCGAGGGCCGGCCGCAGGGCGAGCTGGAGATCGCCTACACCGAGCCGGGCGTGATGATCAACAGCGGAGAGTTCAACGGCCTGGACAGCAAGACCGGCTTCGACCGGGTGGCCGAGTTCATCGAGAAGAAGAGGATCGGCAAGCGCTCGGTCAAGTACCGACTGCGAGACTGGTTGATCTCTCGCCAGCGGTACTGGGGCTGCCCGATCCCAGTCGTGCACTGCGATGTCGACGGAATCGTCGCCGTGCCGCGTTCAGAGCTCCCGGTGCTGCTTCCGCGCGAGTACAAGCCCCTGGCCGAAAATCCAGATTTCTGGCGCACCAAGTGCCCGAAATGTGGGCGCGACGCCCGCCGTGAAACAGACACGATGGACACGTTCATCGATTCGTCGTGGTACTTCCTGCGCTACACCTCTGCTCACGACAACACCCAGCCATTCGACCCCGAGCTCGCCAATCACTGGATGGCCGTCGACCAGTACACCGGCGGCATCGAGCACGCGATCCTCCATCTCCTCTACTCGCGCTTTTTTCAGAAGGTGCTGCATGACGCAGGGCGGGTCGATGCGAGTGAGCCATTCGCTCGGCTTTTCACCCAGGGGATGATCAAGCGGGGCGGCATGGTCATGTCGAAGTCCAAGGGCAATGGCGTGGCGCCTGATGACCTCGCCGCGCGGGAAGGCGCCGACGCCGCGCGCATCTACGAG
>DASQAU010000120.1:0-5906 GCA_035635595.1 Candidatus Eiseniibacteriota bacterium | reverse complement strand
GAGCTCGAAAGCTCAGACGAGAGCGCGGTCGTGATCAATCCGCAGGACCTGCGCATCGACACCTACCGCTCCACGGGCGCGGGCGGCCAGCACGTCAACAAGACCGACTCGGCGGTACGGATCACGCATCTGCCCACGGGCATCGTCGTCACGTGCCAGAACGAGCGTTCGCAGATGAAGAACCGCGAGATGGCTATGAAGGTCCTCAAGGCGCGCCTTTTCCAGCGCCAGCAGCAGGAGAGTGCGGCGCAGCTCGACCAGATCCGTGGCCAGGTCATGCCGGCCGAGTTCGGCTCCCAGATTCGAAACTACGTGCTGCAGCCGTACACCCTGGTCAAAGACGTCAGGACCGGCCTGGAGGTGGGGAATGCCCAAGCGGTTCTGGATGGTGACCTCGACCCCTTCATCGAGGCCTGGCTGCGCTGGCGTTTGAGCCAGAACAGGGCTGCGTAGCAGCTCAGCGCAAGCAAGTCCGAGCGCCCCCGTTAAACACATGTTTGTCTCTCTGGGAAGGGGTTGGACTGCAAGGGGGCATCGGGTATACTGCCCGCGACTTAGCCGCACGCGCCCCTGGGCGCGGAACGTCACAGCAAGAAACGCACTTTATGGTTCTAACACCAGATTTCGATACACGGCCGGTGATCAGCTTCCAGCACGTCTGGAAGACTTATCCCACAGGTACTGAAGCCCTCCGCGACGTCAATCTTGTCGTGCCCGAAGGCGACTTCCTTTTCCTGGTCGGGCCATCGGGGGCGGGCAAGTCCACCCTCGTCAGGCTTTTGATCCGGGAGGAGAAGCCCTCCAAAGGCAAGATCTTCGTCGACGGAGTCGAGCTCGGCCGCATGAAGCGCCGCCAGCTTCCGCACTTCCGCCGCAAGGTGGGCCTGGTGTTTCAGGACTTCAAGCTCCTTCCGAACCTGACGGTCTACGAAAACGTGGCTTTCGCGCTTCGGGTGCATGGCGAGGCAGAGACCACGATCCAGGGCCGCGTGGCGGAAGCGCTCGACACAGTCAGCCTCACCGGTAAGAACCAGACCTATCCGGCCAACCTTTCGGGTGGCGAGCAGCAGCGGGTGGCGATCGCTCGCGCGCTGGTGCACGCGCCGCGCTTCATCATCGCCGACGAGCCAACCGGAAACCTCGACCCCGCCACCGCCTGGGAGATCATGCAGCTCTTTCTGCGCATCAATGCGCGTGGAGCGACCGTCGTGATGGCGACTCACAACCGAGAGATAGTCGACCTGCTGCGCCGGCGCGTCGTCGCCATCGACGCCGGGCAGGTAGCCAGGGATGACCGTTCAGGCCGATACCACGATGATTTATCGAAACCTCAGATTCGCGCTCAATAGCGCCTGGCAGAGCTTCTGGCGGAACCTCGCGGTCAGCATGGCCGCGGTGCTTTCGATCACGCTCATCCTCATCCTGGCAGGCGTCAACCTGCTGGTAGGCCACGCCTTCTCGCAGGTGCTCGACAGCTTCCGGGCCAAGGTCAGCGAGATCTCGATCAACGTCGCCGACGACACGCCGCTGCAGACCGTCTACGACTTCCAGCAGCAGCTGTCTCTCGATCCGCGAGTGACCAACGTGCGGTTCGTCACCAAAGACGAAGCGCTGGCCCAGTTCAAGGCTGACCCGAGCAACGTCGTGCTGGCGCAGCAGATCGATGGAAACCCATTGGACGCGAAGCTCGAGGTGCGCGTCGCCAATCTCAGCGACGTGGCCGCGATCGACACCCTGGCCCGTCGATGGTCGGGGGTCGACCCGACCGATCCGACCAACTACCAGGGAGATTTCGTCAATCGCATGCTCGGGCTTTCACAGTGGCTCGGACTGGCGGGGGTCGGCTTGCTCGCGATCCTGGTCGTGGTTTCGATCGTCATCGTTATGAACACGATTCGCACCGCTGTGTATCACCGGCGGAAAGAGATCGAGGTCATGAAGCTCGTCGGTGCAACGGAGTGGTTCGTGCGCGGCCCGTTCGTGCTCGAGGGCGTGATGACGGGCTTGATCGCGGCGGCCTTCGCCCTGGCGCTTCTCGTCATCGCGTACCAGCCCGCAGTGGAACGCTTCCGTTCGGACATCGCATTCATCCCGCTCTCATACGACCCCGCCTTTGTCGCGAGCCTGGCGCGCGACCTGCTCGTGGGCGGCGCGCTGCTGGGTGCGCTCGGCAGCTACATCGGCGTTCGCCGCTACGTGAGGCTGTGAAGACCCGCCTTCGCGTTGTTGCGGCGGTGGCGATCGTTGCGATCTCGTGGATTCCGCAGGCGCTGCAGTCGGCGCCGACGGTGTCCGCCCTCTACTGCTGGCCCGGCGATCCCCCTGCCGTCTACCAGGCGTGCGTCGAGTACAACAAGGGTATTCAGCAGCAGGTCGCCAACCAGCGCGAGCTGGGGCGCATCCAGTCTCAGATCAACAGCGCCGAGGCACAGATGAACGCGATCGGAGCGCTCATCAACAACCTCAAGAGGGAGATTGCGGCCCAGCAGGCGCTGATCGCCCAGACACAGGCGACGATCGACGACCTGAGCCGGCAGATCCGGTTGGGTGAGGCCGGCGTGACTCGATTGAGGGCGCACATGGGCGTGCGGGACGAGCTCTTGAACCAGCGGCTGCGCTACGTCGACGCTCACGGAGCGATGAACTACCTGCAGCTCGTGCTGACGGCGAACAGCTTCAACGAGATGATGAACCGGATGGTGGCCGCCCAGCAGGTGGCCGCCTCGGATCGGAGGCTGCTGACCGACCTCGCGCAGCAGCATTCGGAGGTGACGCTCGCGAACACCGCGCTCGATGAGAAGCGCACCCAGGTCAACGCGCTGCTGCTGCAGCAGAAAGCCGCCGAGGCTGACCTGCAGAAGAGCCTGAAAGCTCAGGATGCGGCGCTCGCATACGCGAAGCAGCTCGAGGTTCAGCTTTCGGCCCAGTACGCGGCCATCCAGGCACAGCGCGCGGCAATCGACGCGCAGGTGGCACAGCTTCAGCAGCAGTACCAGGCCGCGGCGAAGGCGGCAGGAGGCGGCACCGGCCAGTTCGAATGGCCTGAGCCGCAGTGTGGTCGCGGGTGCATCAGCCAGGGTTTCGGCTGCAACAGCTACTGGTTCGAGCAGTACGAACCGAGCTGTCCGTATCCGCACCGCATCCACACCGGCATCGACATAGCGGGGCCTTATGGGACGCCGATCATCGCGGCGGACACGGGCGTCGTCTACTTCTACCCCGGGTCTTACGGCTACGGGAACTACATCGTCATGATCCACGGCAACGGCTACTCGACCCTGTACGGACACCTGTCGAGGTTCAACACCAGCATGTCGAGCGGAGCGATCGTCGCCCGCGGCGATCTGATCGGATACGAAGGGTCGACCGGCAACTCGACCGGACCACACCTGCATTTCGAGATTCGAACGAACAACCTGTGGCGCGATCCCTGCCTCTGGCTGGGCTGCTGATCCGGCGATTTCGCTAGTCTGCTGAAATGAATCGCCGCGCCGCCCTTCGGGGCGGCGCCATCCTCGGCCTCCTGATCGTCGTCTTCGGCGCGGGTGTCTACACCGACCAGGCGTATCCCGAATACCTTCCGTACTTCGGCCACAGGTCGGCCAGCAACGTCGACCTTGCGGAGCTGCAGCAGGCGATCCGCCTGGTGCAGGCGGACTACGTAGACGCCAATCTCGACACCAAGAAGCTTTCCCACGGGACGGTGCAGGGCCTGATCTCAGCATTGGGCGACCCGTTCTCCGCTTATCTCGACCCGGACCAGTACAAGAAGCTGCAGCAGAGCTACCAGGGCCGTTACTCGGGCATCGGGATCTACTTGAGTTTCACGGCCGGCTATCCCGTGATCACGGGGACCGTGCCAGGATCGCCGGCGGCAGCCGCCGGCCTGCAGGCGGGCGACCAGATCGTGAAGGTGGGGGACAAGGACATGAAGGGCATCACCTCGGACCAGGCCACCACGCTGATCCAGGGCCCAGACGGGACCAAGGTGACGCTCGAGATCTCACGCGGCGGCCAACTGTTGACGAAGACGCTCACGCGAGCGGAGATTCACGTGCCGACTGTGCGGTCGGCTGTCATCGCCAACCACGTGCTGTACGTGCGGATCTACCAGTTTGGGACGGATACCTCGACCGAGTTCTCGTCGGCGCTGTCCAACGGTCTGCCGGGTGCGGTGGGAATCGTGCTCGACCTCCGCGGAGATCCGGGCGGTTTCATCTCGGCCGCGGATGACGTGATCAGCCAGTTTGTGACGAGCGGTGAGACGTTCGAGCTTCGCGACCGCAATGGCAAACGGGAGACCCACATGGTCTCGGGCCAGCATGCGGCGCCGACCCTGCCGCTGGTGGTGCTCGTGGACGCGAACAGCGCGTCGGCGTCAGAGATCGTGGCGGGGTCGCTGCAGGTTCACAAGCGCGCGAAGCTCGTGGGGACGGTTACGTTCGGCAAGGGGTCCGTGCAGCAGGATTTCGAGCTGACCAACGGCTCCGACATCCACCTGACTGTCAAGCGGTGGTACCTGCCGAATGGACAGACCATCGATCACAAGGGTCTGCAGCCGGACGTCACGGTGACGCTGGCCAACGCCACCGACGCCTACGACGTGGCGGTGCCATCGCAGGGTTACGCCAAAGACACCCAGCTCAACGCCGCGCTCGCAGTGCTCGCTGGGTAGACTCTCTTTCCCGAGGAGGGCGGTTAGCTCAGTTGGCCAGAGCGCCTCGCTTACACCGAGGAGGTCGGGAGTTCGACCCTCTCACCGCCCACCATTGCAAGGGCCAGGTGTCTCCGGTTGGGTTGGAAACAGCGCGAGCCGGCGCCCGCGGGTTTGCCATCCGGCCGAGGCCCGCGAGTGCCGGCTCCGGCGGGCAAAAACACCGGCCGCAGGCGCATGCAACCCCCCGCATCTTCCCGGCCGATAGAATCATCCGCCGTGCCGAGGTAGCTCAGCTTGGTAGAGCACTTGACTGAAAATCAAGGTGTCGCCGGTTCAAATCCGGCCCTCGGCACCAGTTGGCCTGTGCAAGTTCGGCTGCTAGGCGACAAAACGCCTTCGGCTGCCGTGCTACACACCTTCGGCTGGTTCGCTACAGCTACTTCGGTACCTACGCGACACTCCCCGGCCATGAGGGAGATGAGCGTGACTGAGCAGAGATACAAAGCGATTCTGGCCGTCATTGCCGAGGGTCGGACGGTGGGTGAGGTGGCGAGCGAGTTGGGCGTGTGTCGGCAGACCATGCACCGCTGGCTGGCGCGCTACGAAAACGATGGGCTGGAAGGCCTGGGCGACCGGTCGAGCCGGCCGACACACTGCCCCCACCAAATGCCTCCAGGAGTGGAGGCGATGGTGCTCGAAATGCGTCGAGCTCATGTTTACTGGGGAGCGCGTCGAATCGCCTTCGAATTGGCTCGCAAGCACATTCAACACGCGCCCTCGGAGTCGGCGGTCTATCGCTGCCTGGTGCGGGCTGCGGTCATCGACCCTGTCAGTCGACGCCGGCGCCGCGAAACCTGGAAACGGTGGGAGCGTGGCGCGGCGATGGAGCTGTGGCAGCTGGACGTCGTACATGGTTTCGCCCTCGCTGATGGCACGGCTGCCAAGGCGCTGACCGGAATCGACGACCACTCGAGGTTTTGCGTCTCGGCTCGGCTCATGCTGAGGGAGCGCACGCAGGCGGTGTGCGACGGGTTCAGCTCAGCCATGCGCGAATATGGGGTGCCGGCCCAGGTCCTGACCGACAACGGCAAGGTCTTCACCGGGCGCTTCGCCCAGCCCCCGGTCGAAGTCCTTTTCGACCGCATCTGCCGAGAGAACGGAGTCGACCACATCCTCACCCAACCGCGGTCGCCGACTACCACCGGCAAGATCGAGCGCTTTCACCGCACCCTTAGGGTGGAGTTCAACA
>DASQAU010000119.1:0-15804 GCA_035635595.1 Candidatus Eiseniibacteriota bacterium | reverse complement strand
GCCGCGTTTGAAAGTGGGTCCCGGCGGTGCAGGGATCGCCCCCCGCTCGTCCTCACTTCTGGCCCGCCGGCGGCGCAGCTCGAGCTCCAGGCTCTCTTCGCCTCGCGCCATCGCCCAGCGATGGTTGGCGGCGAAGATCGGCCTGAAGACGGGCGTCCCGATTTGCAACAGTCGCTTGTTCACCGCGATCCGCCAGTCGTAGGTGATGTCAACGAAGTCGCCTTCTTGCGTGAAAGTCCAAACCCCGGTGCCGACGAAATCACCTTCAGCCACCAGCTTGAATCCGTGAGGCGGGTTGGATTCCGTGACCTTGAACTGCCAGCGAAGCGTGTAGGGCAGCCAGCCCTTGGTGAACAGGTCGATCACCCTGCCGGCTCCCGTTCGAGAGTCGCCGGGCGCCAGCTCCTTCACGTCGAGGTAGACCGAAGGCCACCAACGCGGCAGCTGCAAAGCGTCGCTCAGCAGCTCTGAAACCTCTTGCGCGGTCCCACGCACGCGCCAGTGGGTGAGGAACGCATACCCCGTCGCCATCAGTCCTTAGGAATTCCTTCCGTCATTGCCGATCAATTACTCGTCGGGCTCACAGCCGCATCGTAATCAGCGATACCCGCATTCACCAATCCAATGCGGGTTTCCCGATGGATGCGAAGCCCGCATTTGCGGGCGAATGCGGTCTACGCGATACCTCCTCCCAGTTACTGGTCTTTGAGGTTGGCCGGGTCGAGGAGCTCTTGCTTCGGCCGCTCGATCTTGTTCCGCGAGCGCATGATCTCGATCAACTTCTTGCGGCCCTTCGGCGGGCCGATCATGATCGCGCCGACCAGGCGGTCGTCCTTGAAGAAGAGCTTGCGATAGAACTTCTCTTCGAAGCTGTAAGTGCGCACCGACTCGAGGCCGGGCTGCACGTCGGGCGTCACGCCCATCACCGCCAGCGTCGACCCGAACATCGTCGTCGTGTAGGTCGGGACGTCGAAGAAATCCTCGTCCGCTCCGGCCATGTTCCGCGCCGCCACCTTGCCGTGTGCCTCTGCGTTGTCCCACGTTCCCATCTGGTTGTGCCGCTCGACCATCAGGTCGTAGAACACCGCCACATCGCCTGCTGCGTATACATCCGGCGCCGCGGTGCGCAGCTTGGCGTCCGTGACGATGCCCTTGTTCAGCTCGATTCCGGTGTCACGTACCGGCTCTGTGTAGTAATCGAGGCCCACACCGTAGGTGAGCAGGTTGAAATCGACATGCTCTCCGTTGACGGTCTCGGCGTGGAAATGTCCGTTGCTGCGGCTGAACTTCTGGACCTCGTCCGAAACGATGAACTGCACGTCCTGGGCTTCGCCCATCTGCCGGCACAGCTGGCCGCCCTCTTCGTCCAGCACGTAGCGCAGGAACCATGGCCCGCGCATGATCCAGGTGAGCTTCGCTTTCTTGCGAAAGCTCACGCCCTCGGCGAGCTCGTAGCCGATGAAGCTGCCGCCCATGACCAGCACGCGCTCCGAGGCATCCGCCTTCTCGATGATCGCGTCGGTGTCGTCCAGGGTCTGAAATCCGAGGCACGCGGAGACCTCATCTGAACCAGGCCACGGCGGCGGCTTCGGTCGCCCGCCTGTCGCGATGAGCAGCGCGTCGTAGGCGAATTCCTGGCCGCGGTTGGTGCGGACCACCTTCTCGCGCACATCGATCTCCGTCGCCCAGGTCTCGAAATGAATCTCGAGGTTCTGCTTCGCGTAATCCTCGACGGTACGCATCAGCACCTTCTCGCGACGGACCTGGCCGCGCAGATATCGCGGCAGGGCGACGCGGTTGTAGAGGGGATGCCGCTCCGCGGCGATCATCACGATGGACGCGTCGGGGTCAGCCTTGCGCAGCTCCTCCGCGGCCGTCTGCCCGGCGATGCCGTTGCCGATGACGACGTACTTGCGGGTCATTCTGGCAACGTCCCTCCCCACTTGTGGGGAGGGGATGGGGAGAGGCGCGTCACCTAGAGCTGCAGGCCGTAGATGTAGCTGGTGTCGTCGTCATTCGCGAGATCGTATCCGGAAGCGGTCATGTCCCCGGCCGCGGGATGATCCCGCGGGAGCGCGATGGTGACGTGGTCGAGCCCGTCGGCGTCCGCTTCGAATCGCAGCGACATGAGCAGCTCGCGCAGCGCTCCGCCCTGGCCGGCGACGAATCCCACCGCGAGATTCTCACCCCAGGGGTCGCGCAGCCCGACGACTGCTCGACCTCCAGGACCAGCTCTGAGCATTCCGATCGAAGCCAGCCGTTCGAGCTCCGCCGCGCCGAGGTCGTATGCGCCGTTGAAGTCCGCGGTGACGCCGCGGTACAGCTCGATCCCGGGACTCTTCTCCACCGCCGCCCAGAGCCTGGTGGCCTCGGATGGATCCGGCATCCGGGAGGGGTCCCCACCTTCGACTCGTTGGGCGCGCCACCATCGACAGTCGAGGCGTCGCTCGAACCCGGCGGCTTCGAAGAGCCTGGCGGCTTCCGGGTTGCCGGTGGCCAGCCGCATCTCCTGAAATCCCTGCTCTCTCGCTTCTGCGATCGCGGACGCCAGCATCGCCCTCGCGAGCCCCTGCCGCCGGTGCGTGCTCGCGACCCGCAGGCCCTCGTACCAGATGAGGCCCGGCGCGTACGGCCGCATGCGCTGCAAACCAACAACCACGCCTTCGAGCTCCGCGGCATGGAACGTGGAGCCGGCATCCGCCACCCAGTCGTCGAACACTCGTGGGATGTAGTCGTGCCCGTCCCACACGTCCCGACAGATCTCCGTCACGCGTTCGCGATCCGCCGGCCGCATCGGCCGGAGGGTCAGCTCCTGGCCTGTGGTTGCCAATGTGCAACTCCCGACAACACGGTGCCGCCGCCAAAAACATAGTCGTCGCCCTCGCGACTGAGCATGTCTTCCAGCATGGATCGTCCGACAGCCTCATCCCAAACATCTCCCACCAACGCCCTCGAGTCAGCAATCGCCTCGTCAAAGTTCGCGTACCGATTGGTGCTCGTGTAGCGCAGGAATGTGACGTCGGGTGCGGCGCCCATCTGCATCAGCAGCATGAAGAGGTCGCTGAAGCGAGGAAGGCGCGGGCCTGCGTCACCGGCGAGCCGCTTTCGAATCGCTGCCGCCGGGTGCGGGAGGTCGCTCTCGCGCAGCATGATGAAGACGCGCTCGCGCGCCGAGCGTTCGAGTTTTGCGATGAACGGCATCGGGTTCTCGATCCCGTAGAGCACGTGGCAGCAGATGACGAGGTCCGCGGGCGCAACCTCGGCGTCCTCCCACGTGCTGGCGACAATGGTGATGTTGTCTTTTGGCGTTATCTGCGCTCGCATGCCCTCGGAAGGCTCGACGGCAGTGACCCACTCGAGCCGGTCCGCCAGCGGAATCGCGTGGCGACCGGTGCCCGCGCCGGCGTCGATCAGGGTCTTGCGTGGTGAGAGGTAGGGCTCGATCACAGAGAGGAACTCGTCGGTCCGGGTGCGCGTCGAGCGGGCAAAGCTGGGCGCGCGGCGGTCCCAGTATCCCGGGTCGGCGTGCGTGCCGGCCAGGCTCGCCCTTTCGCGAACGACCTGTTGCCAGTGCTGCTCCCAATCCATAACCGAATTCGAGGCTAGCGCAATCAGGAGCGTCGGCAATTCGCACTCGGTTTTTAACAAGGTTGGGGACAACCGGGGGACAACTTCCCGTTGCCTCTTCTACATAGTGGGGCCAGGCAGGTTCACGCCGCTAGATCTTGTGCCGGGGCTACCATAGCGACGTGGCCGCAAGCGAGTTCTCCGACGCGGAATCGGCCCTCCTGGCCCGGTACTTCACCAATCTCGACCGGCCCGTGTTCGCACTGCGCAACCTGCCCGAGGTTGTCAAGGGCGCCCTCTTTTCCCGCTACTCGCGGACCGAGAAAAGCCTTCGGAGGGTGCTGCTGGACGAGTTCATCAACTCACCCGAGTCCGGGTTTGACGCGCTCGCTGGTGAGCCGTCGCACGGCGACGACATGGTGGCGGTGCGCCGAGCGGAGGAGTTCTACGAGCGGGTTCTCGTGGGCTACGGAGACGACTCCGTCGCCGAGCTCGCGGGCGCGCACGTCGCGGTCGAGCGCACGTCCACGCTGGCCGCCAAGGCGCTCGAGGACAGCCGCATCGGCATCTCGCCACTCGAGAAGTCGACGCGCTACGTCCGCTTCGACCGGCCCGGTCCCGACGGGCGCTACCTCTACCACCGCGGACGTGAGCTCGCCCACCCTGACTACGAGCCGGCCGCCGACGCGCTTTTCACCGCCTACAGCACCATGGTCGAACCCGTCACCGAGGCGATCCGCCGGCGGTTTCCGCTCGAGGCCGGCGAGACCGACCGGGCCTGGAAGGCCGCGACGCGAGCCAAGGCGCTCGACCTGCTCCGCGGGCTGCTGCCAGCCGGCACCCTGACCAACCTCGGCCTTTTCGGCAACGGCCGCGCGTTCGAGTACCTGATCACGAAGATGGCGGCGCACGAGCTGCCTGAATGTCGCCGGCTGGCCATCGACCTGCACGGCGAGCTGGCGGCGGTGATTCCTTCTTTCGTCAAGCGGGCGCTGGACGACCGGTACGGCCGGCCGTCCGCCGAACGCTTGGCCCGAATCCGAACCGAGGTCGCCGGCCTGAGCCGGCGCGTCATCCAGATAGAGCCTCAATCGGGACCAAGCGTGAAGCTCATCGAGTACGACCCCGACGCTGAGCGAAAGGTGGTGGCCGCCGCGCTTTTCCAGCACTCGAACGCCGGGTTGGAGGAGCAGCACGGGGATCCCGCCAAGGTGCTGGAGGCTTTGCTGGGCGACCGCACCAACCGCCGCCAGCGCGCGCCTCGCGCCCTGGAGCACGCCACCTACACGTTCGAGATCGTCGCCAACTTTGGCGCGTATCGCGACCTGCACCGCCACCGCATGCTCACCCAGGACCGCCAGGTCCTCGGCACTGCCTTGGGCTATGACCTCCCGCCCGGGCTCGCGGACCTCGGGCCAAACCTTCAGTTAGACAGTCGGTTTGCCGCGGCCGTCGAAGCCGCGGCGGCGGTCCACGGGAGGCTGGAGCGTGACCCAGGCCCGGCGCTTGCCCAATACCTGGTTCCGCTGTCGTTTCGCGTCCGCTGGTACTTCAAGGCCAACCTGCGCGAGGTGTATCACCTGTGCGAGCTGCGGACCACCCCGCAAGGGCACCCCGACTACCGGTGGGTCGCCCAGGAGATGTTTCGCCGGGTCGGCGAGGTCCATCCACGGCTGGCTCGCTACGCCCGTTTTGTCGACCTTGGGCCGGGCGACGAGCTGGAGCGGCGCAAGGCTGAGCAAAAACTTGATGACAAGTTATCCGCGCTGGACCACGGCGTGCGATAGCATCACGGACCAGTGCTCACGCAAGAGGAAGGAGTGGTTTTGAGGGAGATGTTGGTCCCGCGGGGACCGGAAAGGCGCGACAGCGACAGGCGCGCCTGGGTGGAGCGGAGGTTTGCCGAGCGACGGGATCCGGCGCGGGCCGGCGCGGGCCGGCGCGTGCTCTATCCGTTCGACCGGCGGATCGCCGAGCGCCGCATGCTCGATCGCCGCGCCGACTGGCCTCAGTAGCGTCCGACCGGCGCTGATCGTCCACGGCGGCGCCGGACCGGTGCCCGACGCGGAACTTACGCGCCGGCAGGCTGCTGTCGAACGCGCGCGCGACGCCGGCTGGTCTCAAATCGGCTCAGGAGCCCTGGCCGCTGCGCTGGCGGCCGTCCGGCAGCTGGAGGACGAGCCTCTCCTCAACGCCGGCATCGGGGCGTGCCTGAACGCTGACGGGGTGGTGGAGCTCGACGCCGGCGTCATGGAGGGCGCCGAGCTGCGGGCAGGCGGAGTCGCCGGGTTGAAGGACGTGCGCCACCCGATCGACCTCGCGGTAGCCGTACTGCGCGACGGCCGGCATGTCCTGCTGGCAGGCGATGGAGCCTCACGCTTTGCTCGTGACCATGGGATCGAGATGTGCGACCCCTCGATCTTCATCACCGATCGGAAACGCCAGGAGCTGATGGAGGGCGCGGACACCGTGGGCGCGGTGGCCCGCGACTCGGATGGCCGGCTGGCCGTCGCGGTGTCCACCGGCGGCATCACCGGCAAGCTGCCCGGACGGATCGGAGATTCGCCGATTCCCGGGGCCGGGTTCTACGCCGATGATCGGTTCGGCGCGGTTTGCGGCACAGGGCATGGCGAGGCTTTCATCCGCCTCGCGCTGGCCAGGGTGATGGTGGTCGAGCTGCAGCACGGCATGGATGCGGCGGCCGTCGCAACGGGGGCGATCGAATGGCTTGCCAAGAGTCTGAAAGCATCGGGAGGGGTGATCCTGATCGGCCGCGAGGGAGCGCCCGAAGCCGCCTTCAACACACCGGTCATGCCGTTCGCGATCGCCCAGTGAGTGACTCAGCGAATACCGGGGAGCTGATCGCGCTTGCGCTCAAGCGCGCGGGCGTAAGTCACCTTTTCACCCTGAACGGAGCCCACATCTGGCCGGTCCTCACCGGCGCGACCGAGCACGGCATCCGGATCATCGACACGCGCCACGAGCAGTCCGCCGCGTTCGCCGCCGAGGGCTGGGCCAAGGTGACGCGGCAGGTCGGCGTTGCGGCCGTCACGGCCGGACCGGGCGTGACCAACTCCACCTCCGCACTCGGCCAGGCGCTGGCCGCAGACAGCCCGATGTTCCTGATCGGCGGCCGCGCTCCCGAAGCGAGGTGGGGCATGGGATCCCTGCAGGAGATGGACCACGTCGAGGTGGTGAAGAGCTTGACCAAGAAGGCGCTGACGCTGGCTTCGGCCGAAGAGGCGTACGGCCTCGCCGCGGAATGCATGCGCACTGCGCTCAGCCGGCGCACGGGCCCGGTCTTCATGGACGTCCCGGTCGACACCTTCATGCTGGGGGCCGCGGACGTGCCCGAAGCCACAGAGCACCTGACTGCGGATCTGGGCCCGCCACCCGACCCGGACCTGGTCCAGGACGCCGCTCGGTTGATTCGAGCGGCCGAGCGCCCGGCGGTGATCGCCGGCGGAAGCGTGTGGTGGGCACACGCAGAGACCGAGTTGCGAAACCTGGTTGAGGCCGCGCACCTGCCGCTTTCGGTCAATGGAATGGCGCGCGGGATGCTGCCGCCAGGCCACCCGCTGTTCTTTCCGCGCGCGCGGGGCCCAGCGCTTGGTGGAGCAGACCTCATCCTCGTCATCGGCGTTCCGCTGGACTTCAGGCTCAACTGGGGCCAGGCGCCGGTTTTCCCGGACGACGTGCGGCTGATCTTCGTTGACGTGGACGGCCACCGCAAGCACCGGACTCCGGACGTCGCGCTCTATGGAGACCTGAAGGCGGCGCTCGGGGCGCTCGCTTCGGCGGTGCAGGGCACAAGCCCGCGCAGCGCGTGGCTCGAAACGCTGCGCCTGGCCGAGGCTTCGTCACGCAGCCGTGACCAGGCGATGACGAGCTCAGATTCGGCGCCGGTGCATCCCGCGCGGCTGATCGCGGAGGTCGATCGCTTCGCCGACCCCGACGCGATCATCGTCGGGGATGGGGGCGACTTCATCTCCTTCGCCGGCCGCTTGATCGAGCGCTCCAGGCCTGGACTATGGATCGATCCCGGGCCGTTCGGATGCCTCGGTTCGGGACCTGGTTATGCGATGGCGGCGAAGCTCGCACACCCCGACAAGCAGGTGCTGCTTCTCGCCGGCGACGGGGCTTTCGGCTTCTCAGCGATGGAGTTCGACACCATGGCCCGCCACAGCATCCCTGTCGTATGCGTCGTCGGCAACAACGGGATCTGGGCGCTGGAGAAGCACCCGATGCTGAGCATGCTCGGCGTGAGCATCGCCGCCGACCTGGGACGCCAGACCCGCTACGACAAGGTGGTCGAGGCGCTTGGAGGGCACGGCGAGCTGGTCGATCGCCCGGACCAGATCCGGCCCGCCCTCGAGCGTGCGTTCGCGTCCGGGCTGCCCGCCTGCGTCAACGTAATCTGTGACCCGAGCGCGGAATATCCGCGATCATCTGTATTGATGTGAGCGCCACCGAGCTCAAACCCGTAATCGAAGCGGACGAGTGGCGAACCGCCCAGTCGCAGTTCGACACCGCCGCCGAGATCATCAACCTCGAGCCGTGGCTGCGCGAGGTCCTGCGGGAGGTGCAGCGAGAGTTCACCTGCAACTTCCCGGTGAAGATGGACACGGGCCACATGCGGGTCTTCACCGGCTATCGCGTGCAGCACAACATCAACCGCGGGCCGGCCAAGGGCGGCATTCGATACCACCCGGATGTCTCGCTCAACGAGGTCAAGGCGCTCGCCATGTGGATGACGTGGAAATGCGCCGTGGTCAACATCCCGTTCGGCGGGGCGAAGGGCGGCATCATCGTCAATCCGAAGGAGCTCTCGCTGAACGAGCTCGAGCACATGACACGCCGGTTCGCGACCGAGATCTCGATCCTCATCGGCGCCGACCGCGACATCCCCGCTCCCGATGTCAACACCGACGGCCAGACCATGGCCTGGATCATGGACACGCTCTCCATGCACCTCGGCTACTCGGTACCGGCCTCCGTGACGGGCAAGCCGATCGAGGTCGGCGGATCGCTGGGCCGCATCGAAGCCACCGGTCGCGGGGTGACGATCTGCGCCATGGCCGCGCTCGAGCACCTCAACCGGCTCCCACACCAGACCCGCGTCGCGGTACAGGGTTTCGGCAACGTGGGCAGCATCAGCGCGAAGCTGCTCGAAGAGTCGGGCTGCACCGTCGTCGCGGTGTCGGAGGATTACGGCGGCATCTACAACCCGCTCGGTCTTTCGATCAAGCGTGTGCTCGAATATCGGGCGCGCGAGAAGACGCTGAAAGGCTTTCCGGGCGCGCAGGAGATCGGCAACCAGGACCTGCTCACCGTCGATTGCGACCTGCTCGTCCCCGCGGCGATTGGCAATCAGCTCACGTCGCGCAACGCGCGTGACGTAAAAGCGAGACTGATCGTCGAGGGCGCCAACGGGCCCACGACCCCGGAGGCCGACGCGATCTTCCGCGAGCGTGACATCTTCGTCGTGCCCGACATCCTCGCGAACGCGGGCGGCGTCACGGTCTCCTATTTCGAGTGGGTGCAGGACCTGCAGTCGTTCTTCTGGTCCGAGCACGAGGTCAATCAGAAGCTGAAGGCAATCCTCTCGCGAGCATTTTCCGAAGTGCTCAAGACCAAGCTCGAGAAGAAGCTGGACATGCGCATGGCGGCGTACTGCCGGGCGGTCTCACGCGTCGCCGGCGCGACCAGAGAGCGAGGGTTGTACCCCTAGATCTCTCTCGTCCTGAAGCTGAGGATGCTGAGCCCGAGCATCAGGGTGAACCACACGACGACCCACGCAAGAAAAAGGATCGGGGGCGGGTCGGCGGCGAAGAACGGGTTGGCTCGAGCCGCGGCCCCGGCGGCGCGCATGGTGGCAAGAAACGCATCCGGCTCCAGCGCATAGATCGCCCCGCGCCAGAGCAAGTCGGTGGGCAGGATCGTGTGCGTGACGACGCCGACCTTGGCGACAGCATCGTTCTGCAAGCCGGCTCCGATATCCCCTACGACGCCTCCGATCCAACCCATCAGCCACGCCACCAGCGCGATCACGCCACCGGTGATGCCGGAAAGGCGCGTCGAAAGGAGCAGGCCCAAAGAGAGGAGGGCGAGGCCTTCCATTCCGACATACAGGACGAGCTGGACGGGATGTGGCGGCACGTAACCGGTCGCCCAATCGACGGCGGCCAGCTCGAGGAATGCCGAGCCGGCGGCGTAAATCGCGATCAGCACCGCGAGGCCCAGCCACTTGCCGATCACGATCTCGCTCCGCCGCACCGGCCGCGCCAGGATCGAAAGCAGGAGGCCGCTCTCCACCTCGCTCGAGATCAGGGGTCCTGCGACGACGGCCGCGCTCAGCGCAAGCACTCCGCTGTACATGAAGGTGACGACGATCAGCAGCTGCGAGGTGATCAGCGCCACCTGTTCAGGCGGCAAAGGCCTGCCCTCGTTGTTGGTCACGGTCGTGATTTTTTGAAAACCCCACCCCGAGACGCCGACGACGATCAGGGTGAGGATGATCAGCGCGAGAATCAGGCGCCGGCGCGACGTCTCCTGCACGGTGAGTCGCGCGATGACCAGGATCGGAGGCATTACTTCTCTTCTTCCTCCAACAGCTGGAGGAAGCGGTCTTCCAGGGTTTGATGGCGGGGTGCGACTTCGTACACGCGGCCGCCCAGGGCGACGATCTCCGAGACCAGCTCTGGCACGCGCTCCGGCTTCAGCTTGGTGAAGGTCAGCTGGTCACCTTCGTCGTCGACGTCGCCGAAGCTCGAGAGCTTGCCGATGTCACCCGCGCTAAGCCCGCTGACCCGCACCTTGACCGCCGTGCCGCCAAGCAGCTCATCCATGGTCCCCGACGCGATCACACGGCCGTGGTCCACCACCGCCACGCGGTCGCAGACCTGCTCCACCTCGCTGAGGAGGTGAGAGTTGAGAAAGACCGCTGAACCGCGTGAGGCCAGGCCGCGAATGATCTCGCGCACGTCGTGGCGGCCGACGGGGTCGAGGGCGGAGGTGGGCTCATCGAGGAAGACGAGCTCGGGTTCGCCCAGGAGCGCCGCCGCCAGGCCGAGGCGCTGCTGCATGCCTTTTGAAAACGTGCCCACGCGATCCGTGGCGCGATCGGTCAGCCCGACGGTCTCGAGGGCGCTGGTGATCTCGTCGTCCCAGCTCGACCGCGGCAGCGGCGCCAGCTCGCAGTGGAGGGCCAGGACCTCGCGCGCCGAAAGCCAGCCCTGGTAGCGGAACAGCTCCGGCAGGTAGCCGATCCTGCGCCGGGTTTCCAGGTCCCCGATCGGGCGGCCCAGCAGCCATGCCTCGCCTCCTGACGGCTTGAGCAGCCCGAGCAGGAGCTTCACCGAGGTGGTCTTGCCGGCGCCGTTTGGTCCGAGGAACCCGAATACCTCACCACGTGGCACCGTCATCGAGAGCCCGGCCAGGGCGACGGTCTTGCCGAACTTCTTTGAGAGATTGACCGTCTGGATCGCGGGATGAGGCGAAGCGGCCGCCCCCTGAGGAGCGGCCGCCTTCTTCTCTTCTATTGCATCTGCCACGAGTGCAGGCTATAACGCCCGCTCAGGTCAGATGGTTAGCGATGTCGATTGCGTCCGACTGCTTGATCGTGCCCACGACTCCGTAGACGACGCCGTTCTTGATCCAGATCACGCCCGAGCCGACCCCCGTGTTGTCGCCCAGCGCGACCCCGTCTACGCCCTGCACCTGGACGCGTGTCGCGGTGCCGAACTCGATCGGGACCGGAACCGGAAGGGTTGTGCTCGGATCGCCGATCGCCTTGAGCGCCGCGGCGAGCTGCGGTGAGATGCCGGGCACCGTGAGGATGTAGTCCTCGAGCTGCTTGACGCTGACCTGGGTGGACGTGGCCACCGGCGCGCTCGAGGTGGCGACGATCAGCTGAGGCAGGTTGGCCTGCGACAGGTCCGACGACGCGCTCGGGTTGCTCAGGTTGCCGTAGATCTCAGCGACAGCCGGGCCGATGGTCACCGTCAGCTTCGCGCCGTCCATTCCCGCCGGCAGGGCCGGGAGGGACTTGCCGGTCTGCGCCGCTGCTGCGGCGGCCTTGTCCTTGCTGAAGGTGAAGACCGCAACCGCCTTCGGCATTGCCGCGTAGGTCACCGTCGACGAAACCCCGGCCGGCAGCTTCGCCACCTTCGGCGGGGTCAGGCCGGAGATCGACTGCGCCTCGGCCTCGTTCGCGGCGATCTGAAGGTTCGGCCGGGTGGTCCAGGTCATGTCGCCATAGGCGCTCAGCTGGGAGAGGGACTCGAGGTCGGCCACCGTCACCGGGACGGGCGTGATCGTCTTAGGCGAAAAGATGTTGTCGCCCGAGGCGAGCGCCGTCACCAGCAACGCAACGGCCGCCAGCGTCGCCGCGAAAGCCAGCGCCACCGGACGGCGGCCCGGCTGCAGCACCGGCAGGCGGAATCCGAACCTCGGCTGTGCCGCGGGCGCGGAGCGCACCCGATCGAACGCCGACGCGACGTCGACCTTCAGCTCCGGCGCGGCCAGGAGACTGGTGATGTGCGCTGCATCGCCTGCCACGGCCTTGTAGCGGGCCTGGCATTCGGGGCAGCTCTCGTAGTGGCGCGCGTCGGCGCCGGCGTGAGCATCCGGATCGTCGAGCATCCGGCGCAGTGTTCCTTCAGAAAGATGTGCCACGGGTGACCTCCTTACGCAGCGCGGATTCCGCGCGCCTTAACAATGTTCCAACCTGACCTGTGCCGACTCCGAGCGCCTGCGCCACCTCGGCGTAGCTGAGACCGCTGGCGCGGAGCACCAGCACCGCGGCGGGTTTGGGCGCCAGCCGGGCGAGCGCCTGGCGAACCAGTCGCCGCTCTTCGTTCACCTCGACCTGCTTTTGCGGATCGACGGACTGAGTGCCCTCCTCGGCGGCCTGGGCCACCTCGCGCCGCTGCCGGCGCCGAGCCCCACGCAAGCGGTTCAGCGCGGCGTGCGCAGCCGCCCGATGCAGCCACGCCGGGGCGTACTGTGCGCTGGCTGAGTGCAGGCGGTGGAAGTCGATGAAGACCTCCTGCGCCACGTCCTCGGCCTCCTGCGGATCCGCCAGCACCCGGTTCGCGATCCCGGCCACCCGTGCGTACTCCGCGGTGAAAAGAGCTTCGAACGCCTCGTCGTCAGGACGGACGGTCGCCACTCGCCTCACCCCAAGGTTTGCGCCCACTGATAGACAAGCACCGCAGGCGGCTCGTTTGTGACACCAGGTGCCTAGCCGGCGAGGGATCTCCTGCGCCGGGCGCTGCGCGCGAGCTCGTCCTCGAGGATCGCGAAATCGTTTCGAGGCAGCGCGTGGATGTGACCCTGGAAGGCGAGCGTCCAATGTTCGGGCGGCCACTTGCGCACGTAATCGAGCCGGTACGCCAGCTCCTTGGCCGGCACCCAGTCGGCGTCTTCGAGAATCACGTCCTGCCGGATGTGGACGCGCCATGGGTAGTCCTCGTCTCGCCGCGCGGACCGCCAGATCGGCGTGTGGTCCTCGTACATCGGTGAGGCCACCGTGACACTGGCTGCAAACGCCATCCGGCCTGTCACGTAGTAGAGCAACCGATCGCCGACGCGCATCGTCTCCACGCGCCGCCGGTGACGGCTCTTCAGGCCCTGGATGGTGAATCCGTGCTCGCGCGTCTTGCGGAAGTTGTCGGGTGAGCTGACGATCATCCAGTACTGGGAGGCGCGGCCCTCGCCACCCGCGCGTCCTGACTTCCGCTTGCGCCTGGAGCGACCCGATTTGGCAGGACGCTCTGCAGGTGCCGCCCCGTGCTCGGTTTCCTCAGACACGATTGAAATTCTCTTCCTCGGGCAGGAGCACGGTCAGGTTGCGGATCTGCGCGACGTGTCCGATCTCGTGCCGCGCCACCATCCGGCACACCTCGAGCAGGGTGGTCTCGCCGCCACGGGGATCGCTGAGCTTGCGGTCCCACTCGTTCTTGCCCCAGCCATGGAGGAGGTCGACGGTGCGCCGGCGCACACGGGCGAAGTCCTCGAGCGCCTCCTGCAGCGGCCGCCCGAGCTCCAGGTCGTGGTCCGGATCGATGGTGGCGCGCACGTCCGCCGTCGCCAGACCGTCGAGGTGCGCGTGCCGCAGCAGCGCGTCCACCTTGGATCCCGAATCCAGGAGGTGGGCGATCAGGCCGCCGAGGGTCGGAAAGGCGGGGCCGTGGCGGTACCGCAGGCGAGCCTCGTCCAGCCCATAGACCAGGTCGGAGATGCGCTCGGGCACCGAGCTCATGAGCAGCACTGCATCCGCCGGCGACAGCTCCTCTTGCAGTTCCATCCTTTCTGAGTATGTAGCCTTTGGGACGTGGCCCAGGTGCAGGTGGCTTGCGAGAAGTGCGGCGCTGAGCTCGTCCCGAATGCCGCCTATTGCGAGCGGTGCGGCGAGCGCACGCGGCGCGCGCGCAGGCTGGTCCGCATCGCGATCCGGGTGGAGGTCCTGTTTTTCCTGATGGTGGTGGCGATCGTGATCGGTTTCATCTGGACCTACTCGTCCCAGCCCTGAGAAAACGTTCAGACGCTGGTTTCCGCGCGGAAACCACGTGTCAGGGCCGGGGAATCGGCTGTTTCCGCGCGGAAAGGGCTGAATGCGGACGGCGTCGGCGGCGGATCAGCGCCGGTAGACCGCTCTCCCGTCGATCTCGTCCTTGTTCAGCCGCTTGTTCAGATGCAGGCCTTCGAGCAGGAATTCGATCACCGAAGCTCGCACCTCCGGCCGGTCCGGCAGGTTCAGCTTCTTCAGCGCGGTGGCGAGCTCAGGCAGATCGCCGAACGCACGCGCGTAGGTTCGCGCAGGGATTCCTTCACCGACCTCGAGCATGCTGCCCTCTTCGAACCGGGCCACCACCCCGTCGAACTGCGCGGCGGAAAAGTGCCGGCTGAATACTGCGCTGATCGCGCCGCGTTCCAGGCGCGACAGCACCTGCTCTTCCTTGCCCTCATCGAGCGCCTCGATCTCCACGCGACCGGCGGTGGACGAGGCGAGAAATTCGAGGTCGGTGATGCGAGGCACCGCCAGCGTCTCTCCGACACGCGCGGCGCGCCGCACCGCGTTGCTCGCGAGGTTCTCGAAGTTCGCGATCGACATGCGCACGGACACGCCTGACGACTGAGAGATGTGCGGGCTGCGTCGCGCCAGGTGCGTTAGCTCCGCGACGATCTCTTTCATGAAGGACGGAAAGATCAGCTCGAAGTCCTCGGGGACCGGGTGCTTCTCCGATTCCATGATCTGCATCTCTTCGCCGATGCTCAGCGGGTAGTGGGTGCGCACCTGCGAACCGAAGCGGTCTTTCAGCGGGGTGATGATGCGTCCGCGCGACGTGTAGTCCTCGGGGTTCGCGCTCGCGATCACAAAAAGGTCGAGCGGAAGGCGCACGCGGTATCCGCGGATCTGCACGTCCTTCTCTTCCATGATGTTGAGCAGGCCGACCTGGATGCGCTCGGCGAGGTCGGGCAGCTCGTTGATGCCGAAGATGCCGCGATTAGTCCGCGGCAACAGGCCGTAGTGGATGGTGAGCTCGTCGGCGAGATAACGACCTTCGGCCACCTTGATGGGGTCAACCTCACCGATGAGGTCGGCGATGGATATGTCCGGAGTCGCGAGCTTCTCTCCATAGCGTCGGTCGCGGTCGATCCAGTCCACTGCCACTGCGTCTCCATCCTTCGCCACGAGGTCGAGGCAGCGCCGGCAGATCGGGGCAAACGGGTGATCGTTGACCTCACAGCCCGCGATCGCCGGCACGTGAGGGTCGAGGAGGCTGACCAGCGAACGCATGATGCGGCTCTTCGCCTGGCCGCGTTCCCCGAGCAAGATGACGTCGTGGCCCGAGATGATCGCGTTGGCGAGCTGCGGCAGCACCGTGTCGTCGTAGCCGACTATCCCCTCGAGCAGCGGCTCGCCGGAGCGGAGTCGGGTTAGCAGGTTGCGGCGCATCTCCTGCTTGACGGTCTCGCGCTGATGCCCGCTGGCGCGAAGTTCGCCAATGGTTTGCGCCCGTGCGGCGGTCACCCAAGCACTATAGACAGGGGACGGCGCCCGTTTGTTAGGGATCGGGAAGAAATTGCCGACGGCGCTAAGCAATTGCTGAACACTGGTTTACATGCTGCTCGCAGTTAGACTGACCGGCGCTTGACTGAATCGATTCGCGATCGCTACGAGGCTGCACACGACGACGGCCGGCCGCTGCTGGGCGGTCATCGCGGCAATCC
>DASQAU010000118.1:0-6774 GCA_035635595.1 Candidatus Eiseniibacteriota bacterium | reverse complement strand
GCGGCCATGCCCGAGATCATCTGGACGACCATCTCCGGTTCCGGCGCTTTGTCGCCCACCACGGCCGCGAACTTCGCTTTCGACAGCGTCTCGACCACGGCTGCAGTCCAGATGCCGCACACGCGAATTCCGTGCGGTCCGAGCTCGGCCGCAAGATAGCGCATGAAAGTTTCCGTCGCTGCGTCGGCGGGGCCCGTGCTGCCCATGCCTGGCTGCGCGCCGGCGCCCGAAGCGCTGTTCAGGTGAAGGATCACGCCGGAGCTCTGCTCGATCATCCGCCGGCCGGCTGCCCGGGCGGTGATGAAGCTGCTCTGGAGGCCATTGACCACAGCTCGAAGGAGATCGTCCTTGGTCATCTCGACGAGCGGAGTGCCCTGCACGTCACCGCGCGTGATGAGGTTGAAGGACACGTCGATGCTGCCCGCCTGGTCGACCACCGCCTTCGCGTGCTTGTCGACAGCCACCTCGTCCAGGGCGTCGAGCACGGCCACGTGGGCCTTTCCGCCGCTGGAGGTGATCTCGGCGGCGACCTTCTGCAGGGTCGCCTTGGTGCGGCCCGCGAGGAAAACTGTGGCGCCTTCGCGTGCGAAAGTCCGGGCGACCCCGCTGCCGATTCCGCCGCCGCCGCCGTAAACGATTGCGTTCTTGCCCTCGAGCAGCTGTGTCATTGGTTCTCTCCTTGGGTTTGGTGCCCTCTACGGGCGCCATCACAATCAGGTCGGAGCTGTCGCGCCGTTCTCTACATTTGATCGGAGCTGGGCATGAGCGAATCAAGCGATTGGGGCATTCCCGGCACCGGGCCTGAGATTTACGAAAGGGTCTTTGTCCCGGCCATGCTCGGACCGTGGGCCTTGCGCGGTGTGTCGATCGCCAACCCGCAACCGGGCGAGCATGTCCTGGACGTGGCCTGTGGCACGGGGGCGCTCACCCGTCTCCTGGTCAAGGCCGTGGGTCCCCGGGGGCATGTGGTCGGGTTGGACCTCAACCCGGACATGCTTGCGGTGGCCCGCAGGCTTCCGTTCGAGCTAATCGAGTGGCGCGACGGAAGCGCGGACGACTTGCCCTTTGAAGCAGACTCCTTCGATGCCGTTTGCTGCGCCTTCGGCCTGATGTTCTTTCCGGACCAGCCGGAGGCATTGCAGGAGATGCGAAGGGTCCTCAAGCCGGGTGGTCGGCTGATGGTAATGGTTTGGGGTTCGATCCTAAAGTGCCCCGGGCAGATGGCGATGCAGAAGAGCTGGCAGCGCCACTTCGAGCTGGATCATTCGTCGCTCTTTCGCATACAGCATTCACTCGGAGCTGCATCTGCGCTGCGGTCGTTGGTTCTTGGCGCCGGCTTCGGCGATGTAAGCGTTGAGGCGGAGATGGGCGAGGTGCACCTTCCGGCGGCGGAGGATCTGCCCCGCGGTTATGGCGCGATGGCGGCTATTCCAACCGATGAATCAACCCGCACCGCGGCCATCAACGAAGTCACGGCCGATCTCGTGTCTTATGTCGGCCCGCGAGGGCTGGTCTATCCGATCGAAGCAATTCGCGCCAGCGCGCGAAAGTAGGTCACTGCCTTTGGTGTCGTCCTCAGGCGCAGGAGGTGCTCGAATGGCCGTCGGTCGACCCTACGACCGGCGCACTCGGCCAGCAGTCCAAATCGGCCATCGCAAGATCCAGTCGTAAATGCAGAAATGCTGGTAATCGCGATCGATGGCGGCTTGGGCCAACCGACAAGCAGGTTGGTGAAGGATGGGCCTGGCTGCTGCGCGACTGGCTCCCCGGCAGCGGCATGCAGCTCGACTCGCGCCCCTTTGATTTGGAAGCCGAACACTTGACATCGGGAGGTGGGGGGCGGTATTCTACCGATTAGCTAATTAGCTAAGTGGAAAAATAGATGCCAAGCGATCACCTGAGCGTCACGTTTGCAGCCCTCGCCGACCCCACCCGGCGAGCGATCCTGGCCCGTCTTTCACAGGGCGAGGCTTCAGTCACGGACCTGGCCAAGCCGTTCGATCTGAGCCTTCCCGGCGTCTCCAAACACCTGAAAGTGCTGCAGCGCGCAGGGCTCATCACGCAGAGCCGGAACGCGCAGTGGCGGCCGTGCCGCCTGGAGGGAGCCCGCCTGCAGGAGGCGGCCGAATGGGTGGGGGAATTCCGGCGCTTCTGGGACGAAAGCTTTGAGCGCCTCGACGAATACCTGTCGGAAATTCAGAAGGAGAAGAAGACCAATGACAACCAAGGGAGAAACCGCGATGGCGAAAGCTGAATATGTGATCGAACCCGGAAAGCAGGAGCTCTGGATCACGCGCGACTTCGACGCGCCGCGAGAGCTCGTGTACAAGGCGTTCACGGATCCGAAGCTGGTTGCCCAGTGGTTCGGACCGCGGACGTACAAGACGACTGTCGACAGGATGGATGCGCGGCCGGGCGGACTGTGGCGGATGGTCCAGAAGGACGACCAAGGCAACGAGCATGCGTTTCGCGGAGTTCACCACGACGCCGTGGCTCCGGAGCGCATCATCGCGACATTCGAATACGAAGGCGTGCCGGGTCACGTCCTGCTCCAGACGGTCACGTTCGAGGCCATCGGCAACAAGACCAGGATGGCGGAGCAGCTGGTCTTTCAGTCAGTGGCCGACCGCGATGGAATGGTGGCGTCTGGCATGCAGAAGGGCTCCGACGAGTCGATGGACCAGTTGGCCGAGCTGCTCGAGAAGATGAAGGCCGGACGGGCCTGACGATCGTGGGCATGACCGTGGATGAATTTGTTGCGAGCAAGGTGCTGCCCGAATTCAGACCGGTCGTCGCTTCCATCCGGAGGGTGATGAAGGAGAGCGCTCCTGGCGTACACGAGGTGATCAGTTACGGAATCCCGATGTATGGGCTGAAAAGGCCGCTGGCCTGGATCAACCCGAGCAAGACCGGGATCACCTTGGGCTTTCGTCAGGGCGCCTCCTTCGCGGACAGGTACGGCCTACTCCGGGGAACGGGGAAGCACGCGAAGCACGTGAGGATGAGAAACCTGGGCGAGGTGAACGTTCCCGCCCTCGAGTACTACATCAAACAAGCGCTGAAGCTCGACAAGAGCTGACGCACCGGCCCGCTAGAGGTCCGACTGCAGCCGGGCGTGACGCAGATCGACGCGATCGCCACGCATCGGTATCCCCTCTGCCAGCAACAGGGCTCGCTGTCGCCTGCCCTTCGCGAGACTCCCGTCAGCTCGGACGACACGATGCCATGGGAGGTCGTCGTGGATGGTCGCAAGGACCTGCCCGACCAAACGAGGCGCGCGGGGATCGATGTCCCCGTAGGTGCGGACAAAGCCGGCCGGGATGGCACGCACCCGACGCACGATGCGCGCGGTGCGCTCCTCCGGGCTGCCGGCATCCCGCCTTGCTTCTCTGGGTCGTCTGGCCATGTCTGCGCGGCGCAGGATAAGGCCTATGGCGACAGGGCACCATCGGCGGATCAATTTGTTGTCGTGCGTTTTGGCGGTGCTATCAATCAGCGCCGTCGCGTGCGGCTGGACGGCTCCAACGCCACCTGGCCATCAACGAATTAATACTTAAAGGATGCCTGCCGGCGAGTCACGACAGCCCAGTCCGCGATTTCTGATCCGGGAGCTCGGACGAGGGACATGGCCTGACTTCGTGCGAATCATGGAAAAGCACAATGGCGTATGGGGTGGCTGCTGGTGCGTCGCTTACCACCTCAAGCCCAGTGAGTCGAACACGACGGCTACTTCACGCAGGGCGCACAAGGAGAAACTTGTTCGAGCGAATCGGTCCCACGCGGCTCTCGTGTATGACGGGGCGGACGTCGTGGGTTGGTGTCAGTTCGGACCCCCAGCCGAGCTGCCGGCCCGAATGGGAGGGTTCCGCAAGTTGGGCAAGGTTGCACCCGACTGGAGACTCACATGCTTCTTCGTCGACCGCGATCGGAGGAGGGAGGGAATCGCGGAAGCCGCGCTGGCAGGCGCGCTTCGCATCATCGCCACCAAAGGCGGTGGAACGGTCGATGGCTATCCAATCGCAACCGGCGGGAAGCCTTATTCGAGCTCATTCTTGTTCGGTGGAACTGAATCAATGTTCGCCGACGCCGGATTCCATCCGCTCGGCTCTCTGGGCACGAGCAAGAGGGTTATGCGAAGAGCAGTTCGCAGCCTGACGAGCGCCGCGCGACCAGGGCGCTCATAGGATCAAGACGAAGGAGAAGCGCCGATGACGCAGTGGACGAGAGACCAGCTCGACAAGGTCGGAAGGGCCGAAGAAGTTCAGGTTGCGTCGGTCCGGCGCGACGGCGCGCTGCGAAAACCGGTGACTGTTTGGGCCGTCCGTCACGGCGACGAGGTATACGTCCGATCGGTTAGAGGGCGCCTCGGTCACTGGTTCCGCGGAACCCAGGAGAGGCACGAGGGTCGGATACGGGCCGGCGGTGTTCAGCAGGACGTCACCTTCGTCGACGCCGACCACGAAATCGACGGCGAGATCGATGCTGCCTACCGCGCCAAATACGGCCGATACGCCGGAAGCATCCTCAACAGCGTGCTGACTCCTGAGGCGCGAGACGCGACGATGAAGCTGGTGCCGCGCTCGACAGAGTCCTAGCCCGTTACCGTCAGGGCCTTCGCTCTTGCCTCGGCTCCAGGACGATGACCGCCGTCTCGGACGACCGCAACCTGGCATACGCGTCAAGGTCACTGCCGTAGCCGCTGTAATCGCGCACCTTTGCCCAAAGGCGCGCCCGTTCCTCGCCCTCCGCCGCTCGCGCGCGGACTGCGCGTGAGCCGTTCTTGAACTCGACCGAGGCATCGGGATGTGCCTGGAGATTCAGCCACCAGGCCGGCTCGGCTGAGGCCCAGCCGTTCATCGCCAGGGTGATGATGTTCGGTCCATCCTCGTAGTAGCCGAGGATGGCGGCGCGCTCTTGACCAGAGCGGCGCCCGACAGTCTTCAGGCGCAGGTAGCCGAACTTGCCGCCCGGCGTCGGCGTCGCGAGCCCACGCCGCCCGCCGGTGAACCGATGAATGGCGCGGTGCACCACCCATGCGCTTCGGATGAACCAGCGTGGAGGAAGCCTCGGGGCTTGTTTGCGCTCCATCGATCCGCCAGTCATGTCGCCTCCTGGAAACCCCGGGCACGCGTCACGGCCCGGCCCCGAAGGGCCGAGCCGTGGTACCGCGGCCCCGCTTTTGCTCTTCTGACTATCGACTGGCGGCCAGCGCGTTCACCAGCCCGGCGCCGTAGAAGTTGTTGCTTCCCGCGCCTCCACTACAGACCTGGACCGGCGCGCCGAAGAAGACGACCCCCGGATCGAGCGCGGCAGGGCAGGCCATGCCGCTGGCTGTGTTCCGCAGCATTGCGATCACAGCACCTGCCGGCATCCCCGGATGTGCCGCCCGGATAAGGGCGACCACACCGACTGCGTGTGGAGCCGCCATCGACGTGCCGTTCAACCACGCATAGAAGTTGCCGCTCGGGTCCACGACGAGCCGTCCGATAGAAGCTTGACCGGCGAGGTCGGAAGCCGTCGAGGAGTAGGGCGCCAGGACGCGCCCGCGGCTGGAATCGAACGTCGGAGTCTGGAACCGCGAGCCCCCGGGCGCCGTCACGTCGGTGATGTTGCCGTACGTCGAGTACCAGGTCAGGAGGTTCTGCGCCCCAGTCGCCGTCACGACCACCACGCCCGATATCTCCGTGGGCAGGACCACGCAGCTGTTGTTGACCGGCCGCGGGACGGCTGCACCCGGCGGGTAGTCGGGACTGATCTCATCGAGCACCGGGTGGTTCAGGTCGATGCCCTCGTTCCCGGCGGCGGCGACCAGCACAACTCCCCGCTGCTCCGCGTAGCGTGCGGCGGCGCTGATCGCCTGAACGATCGCCTTCTGCTCCTTGTCGTTGCGGCAGTTGAAGAGCCAGGGGTCGGCGAAGAAGCTCATGTTCACCACGTCGAGCCGCTGGTCGCCCGCGTAGATGAGGGCGTCCACGACCGACTGGGTGAAGAAGTAGCCCTGTGCCGTTCCGGCCTTCAGCACCACGATCTTGGCCTCCGGGGCAACACCGCTGATCCCGAAGCCGTTGATCGGTGCCGCTATCGTGCCGGCGGTGTGGGTGCCGTGTCCAGCGTAGTCCTGTAGTGCGGCCTTGTTTGAGCAGTCACCACGTGTGACCCGCTCCGCTGGCAACGATGTAGGCGTCGTCGCGTAGATGAAATCGCACGAAGCTGCGAGGTCGACGTTGGGCATGATATCGGTGTGCGTCAGGTCGATGCCGGTGTCCATGTCACCGATGCGCACGCCCCTGCCCCTGTTCACCGCGTACGAGCCCGACGACGTCGCGCCGATCGCCCGCATGTCCCACTGGCACGCACCCAGTGCGTCGGGGCCGGATGAAACGCTGTAGAGCGCTGCGCAGGCAGCCGCTTCGGCAGCCTCGGTGTGCGTCCCCGCGGGTGGCGCGGCCAGCGCGTTGCCGACCTGGGTGAGGCCGAGTAACGAAAATGTCGCTACCGTCCCTACGAGTAGTCGGTGCGTCCTTGCTCTTCGCATCGGTGTCCCTCCACACTCCTGGTCTTCCGGCAAAGATCGTCTTCGCCCATGATAACCAGCCCCTGAATTCCGGCGTGAGCCCGCTCGACGACGCTCAAGCTGGTCCCGCCGCTAGCTCGTTGAGCTTGCGCATCGTGTTCGCGCTGCGGATGGTGATCTGCTTGTAGTAGGGCGTGCCGATGATCCTGTTCATGCGGCTCTTCGCAATGTCCTTGCGATCGACCTGCCAGATCACAGCC
>DASQAU010000117.1:0-6152 GCA_035635595.1 Candidatus Eiseniibacteriota bacterium | reverse complement strand
ACTGCGCCAAAGTCGACGTGGGCCCGGGGCCTGGTGCGTCGTTTGACGCCCCTGACGGCCATCGCCGCCGTTTTTGCCATCCAGGCCGCCGCGGGCGCGGGTCCGGTCCTGGTGTTTCCGCTTTACCTGACGATCATCCTGTTGACCGCGCTTCAGCTGAGCCGGATCGACTCGCTGGCCACGGCGGTGCTCGCGGCGATCGGAATCCTCATCCCCAGCATGGTGGGCACCGACCAGCCCGCTGACATCGCCCCCGCCATGCTGCTGGCTGTCGTGCTGATGGTCTCAGCCGTCGCCATCACCGAGGTCGTGCGCCAGGGTCGTGACGTCGCCGCTGACACGCAGCGGAAAGCTGACGCCGTCGCCGCCAGCGAGGAGCGGCTGCGCACGATGCTCGAAGCGGCGATGGTCGGGTTGGCACTCGCCGACGCAGGCGGGAGGTGGATCGAGGTCAACGACCGGCTTGGGATGATCCTCGGCCGCAGCCGAGACGAGCTGATTCAGCTGAATCTCGACGACGTGACGGCCGAAAACGACCGCGCGGCGCTCGCTGAGGCTCTCGTCCTGCTGCGCAATGGCGACATCGTGCGTTGGGAGGCCGAGCTCAACCAGCTGCGGGCCGACGGCACGCGCGTCCCGGTCGCGATCGCGATCACGACCGCCTCGGGCCATGCACCCGGTGAGTCCCTCCTGCTGGTGCAGGAAACCGACATCTCGGCGCGCCGGAGGGTGGACGGGCTGCGGGACTGTCTTGTCGCGCTGCGTCACGTCATCGTCAGCGGCTCCCCGTGGGAGCAGGCGGTGCCCCAGCTCCTCAGCAGCCTCTGCGCCTACCTCGGCTGGGACCTGGCCCAGTTCTGGCTGGCGGACTCTGGACGGCAGGCGCTCCGCGTGCGCCATTTCTGGCACCGCGAGGCAGCCGGCTACGAAGAGTTTCGTGAGCAGAGCCGGGCGATGGCCATCCCGATGGGGTTCGGTTTGCTCGGCCGGGTCTGGCAGTCCGGCGTGGTGGCAGCCCTGGAAGACCTCTCTTTGCCCAACGACTACGAGCGATCCGACAGCGCACGCGGAGCGGGCCTGAAGTCGGCCATTGCGTTTCCTCTCGTCGAAAGCGGCGTGGTGGTCGGCGTGATCGAGCTCCTCGGCGACCACCCGCGTGTCGTGCAGGACGACGAGGTCACCATGCTCGCGACCGTCGGCGTGGAGATCGGGCAGTTCATCCGCCGCTCCGACGTCGCGCAAGCGCTTCGCCGAAGCGAGGCGGACCACCGCGCAATCTTCGAGCGCTCTCCGATCGGCATCGTGCGGATCAGCAGCGATGGTGAGCTGGTGGAAGCCAACCCCGCCGTGCTGGGCATGCTCGCGCACGACTTCGAAGGGATGCGCGAGAATGCGTGGCCCGATCTGCTCCGCGCATACGACCAGGCCGCGTCGCGCCAGCGGTTCGCTCCGCTCCTCGCAGGGATCACTGGCGGTGGCAGCGTGCAGGTCCGCGCCGCGACCGGCGCCGGCAAGTGGCTCTGGCTGCAGCTCACGGCGACGTCGATCCCCGACCCGAATGGGCGGCCCGAGCACCTGCTCGTGATGATCGAAGACGTGACCACGGTGCGGGAGACCTCGGATCAGCTCGCCGAGGCGCTGGAGTCGCAGCGCAACGCCAATGCCAACCTCGAAAAGCTCGACCGGACCAAGACCGAGTTCCTGTCCATCGTCAGCCACGAGTTCCGCACCGCTCTCACCGGCATCCAGGGCTTCAGCGAGCTGATCCGCGACGGCGGCCTCGAGCAGGACGAGGTGCGGGCCTACGGCGGCTACATATTCAACGACGCGGACAGGATCAACCGGCTGATCGGCGACATGCTGGACCTCGACCGCATGGAGTCCGGCCGGATGGGCATGCGCAGCGGCGACGTGGACATCAACGAGGTGCTGAGCGAGGCGATGGCCAGGGCCGGCACCGCGGCTGCGACGGTTGAGTTCAAGGCCGATCTGGATCCGAGGCTGCCCATCGTCGCGGGCGATCGCGACCGGCTGATCCAGGTGGTGAGCAACCTGGTGAACAACGCCATCAAGTACTCGCCGGATGGCGGCACCGTCACTCTCTCCACCCGGGCCGAGGGCGGGTATGCGCTGGTGAGCGTGACCGACACGGGGCTCGGCATCCCTCCCGACGAGATCGGGCACGTCTTCGAGAGGTTCCGCCGCGTCCGCAGCGGAGCCGCGCAGTCGATTCCCGGGACTGGCCTGGGCCTCACGATCGTTAAGCAGATCGTGGAGATGCATGGAGGGAAGATCTGGGTCGAGAGCGCGGTCGGGCACGGGTCTGCCTTCCACTTCACCATTCCTCTTTCCGTCGAGGACGCCACACCGATGCAGCGCAGGCATGCCTGAGCCGGTAAACAGCGGTGGGTCTGGCCTCTTCACGGTGCTGGTGGCTGATGACAACGACGTCGCCCAACGGCTGTGCAAACGCGTGCTCGAGAAAGCGGGCTACTCGGTGCTCATCGCTGCCGACGGACTGCAGGCGGTGGACGTCGCCTTCAGCCAGCACCCCTCGATGATCCTCATGGACGTCGCGATGCCTGGGATCGACGGCCTGGAGGCGATGCGGAGGATCAAGGCCGAGATGCCGATGATGCCGATCGTCATCGCCAGCGCGCACTCGATGGCGAGCGATCGCGAACGATTTCTTGCCGCGGGAGCGGACAACGTGTTGAGCAAGCCATTCCGGCTTGCCGACCTGGTCTCGATCGTCGCGAAGCTTGCGCAAGACAAGAAGGCAAGGGACGCCAAGTGAAAGATCTCACCGGCACAAGGGTCGGCCAGTACGAGATCGTCGAGCGGCTCGGCGGAGGCGGAATGGCCGTCGTCTATCGCGCCGTCCAGCAGCCGCTCGGCCGGGAGGTGGCGCTCAAAGCGCTGTCATCCGAGCTGTTCCAGGACGACGGATTCGTCAAGCGCTTTGAGACCGAGGCGAAGACGCTGGCCAAGCTCGACCACCCCAACATCCTTCCGATCTACGACTTCGAGATGAACGACGGCGTCGCCTACCTGACGATGCCGCTGATCCGCGGCGGCACCTTGAGGGACGTGCTGAACCGCGGCGCGCTCGACACGCTGACCGCATGGCGCTACCTGCGCGAGATCGGCGACGGCTTGCAGCACGCGCACGACGCCGGCATCGTCCACCGCGACCTCAAGCCGACCAACGTACTGATTCATGCGGACGGCCGCGCGATGCTGGCGGACTTCGGCTTGGCTCGAGGCGCCGGCCAGCCGACGCACCTGACCACGATCGGGCTCGCCATCGGCACGCCTGGGTACATGGCGCCCGAGCAGGTGATGGGACACGACGTGGACAAGCGAGCCGACATCTACGCGATGGGCGTCCTGACCTTCGAGATGCTGACGGGCCGCCTACCGTTCATCGGCTCCAACCGGATGGAGGTCGCGTACTCGACGGTCAACGCGCCGATCCCCTCAGCGGTGAAGCTGAACGCAGCGCTGCCCGACGAGCTCGACCAGCTCCTGGCGAAGGTCCTCGCGAAAGACCCGGCTCAGCGGCCGCAGACGGTGCGCGAGCTGCTGTCTCAGATGGCACGGCTGCCACAGCGCCGGGCAGCATCCGTTTCGGTCTCGGCCCAAGCGCCGGTCGCCGCCGCGCCGGGGCGTCCGGTTCCCGCCGTCGAGCCGCCGACGGCCGCCTCGATGAAGGCGATCGCGGCCGCGCCGCCCAGGCCGCTGCAAGGTTCACCGATTCCCACCCCGACTGGGGTCGGAGGCTCGGCCATCAGGACCCTCGAGCTCATGGGCATCAAGGCCTCGCGAGCGAGAGGCCGCTTCATCCTCAACTCGTACGTCAGCAACCTGGTGCACGTGGCGCGGAGCGTCACCGGCGACCGGTGGCCGGAGCTCGCCTACGCGGCGGGGCTCGTCCAGTACGTCGAGCAGGACCCGCCGCACGACGATCAGCTCTCCTCTCCCGTGGAGGCGCTGAGCCGGCTGAACGAGGCGTTCGAGACGGTCTACGGGCCGGAGGCCGAGGACACGATCCGGAGCTGGGGACGCCGGGTCACCGAGCGCTGGCTCGCCGAAGGCCGGCACGGGATGGGCGGTCCGCGACGTCTGGTTCCCGGGCGGCAGCGAAAGCTGGCCGGGGTGGTGAAGTCGTTCGCGGAGGCGATGGACAACGTCCGGGGTGAGCACACCCACGCCTGGCTCCAGGTCGACGAGCACCAGTTCTGGCTCGTGAACTTCTCGAACATGTTCGCCCTCGGCCGGATCAAGACGGTCAAGTCCTGCCACATCTGGGTCACGACGATCGAGACCATCCTCCGTTGGGCCGGGCTGGCCAACGACTGGTATGTCGAGGAGGTCGAGTGCGGCTGCGTGACCGGCACTTTCGACTGCGTTTTCGCAATCCGATCGGTCGAAACCTAGGGTCGGGAAATCTGAGCGGGACCTTAACAAAGGTCACACTTTTATTACGCCCCTTGTTACGCCGCCAGAATTAACATCTGGGTATACAGTCTGCCCTCCCTCCCTTCTGAAGGTCCCTTACCGACTGGTAGGGGGCCTTCTCACGAGTAAAGAAAGCTCGGTGCGCCACTCCCCACAAGGTGGGGAGGCTAGAAGCTAACTTACCCCTGTGGCCCGGTTTGCGATCGACGTCACCGCGTGCTGGCGGCCGCGCCGCGTGGGCATGCTCACCGTTGCGGTCGAGCTCTCGAAGGCGCTCGTCGCCCGCGGGGGTAAAGACACCTTCACCCTGCTGTGCAGCCGCGAGCGGCCGGGTGCCCTCGAGGATTTGAAGTGCGAGGCGGTGTTCTCGCCCTACCGCCACGAGCTCGCGCTGAAAACCCGCTGGCTGCCGACCGTTGAGGCGCAGCTGGACGCCGACGCGATCCTCTACCCGTACTGGCCCAGCCCGCCTTTTAGACATCCCGACGCACCCCCCGCGGCGATCTTCGTCCACGACCTGGCCTTTCGGATCCGATCGCAGGAGGTGCCGTGGCAGCAGCGTGTCCACATGCGGGCGGTGCTTGGTCGCGCGCTCAAGCAGGCGGCTGCGATCCTCGTGCCGTCGGAATCCACCCGGGGAGACCTGCTCGAGCACTACAAAGACCCGGCTCTCGAATCGAAGGTCGCCGTGGTTGCTGAGGGGGTGCCGTCGGCGGTTCCGGCCGGTCCGCTGCCTGTGGGACTCGAGCCGGGATTCATCCTTGCGGTTGGCACGATCGAGCCGCGCAAGAACTACCCGCGGCTTCTCGCCGCGTTCCGCGCGCTGCGCGGGCGTCACGGATCCCTGCCCTTCATCATCAACGGCCGGCCGGGCGTGCCTCAGCTCGTCATCGCGGGTCGCCCGGGCTGGGCGTACGGCGACACGCTGCAGCGCATCGCCGCCGAACCAGGGGTCCGTTACCTGGGACACGTCGATGAGCCGACGCTCACAGCGCTCTACGAATCGGCTTCGGTGCTGGCCTTCCCGAGCCTGTACGAGGGATTCGGGCTGCCCCTCCTGGAGGCGATGTCGAAAGGTGTGCCGGCGGTGGTCGGCGCCGCGGGGGCGCTGCCCGAGCTTGCCCTTGGGGCTGCCATCACAGTGAAGCCGGACGACGTGGATGCAATTGCAGGCGCGCTCGAGCGATTGCTCTCGGATGAGAAGCTGCGCGCCAAGCTCGGCGAGGAGGGAAAGCGGCGGGCGGCGGGCTTCACCTGGGATCATGCCGCGGACCAGACGCTCGAGGTCCTTCACAGGATCGGGAATACAGCCCACCGTAAAGTGGCTTAGTGGTGTCATGAACGACCGCATCTCTCTGCTGGTGCTGCTGGCCGGCAGCCGCCACGACTACCTGCACATGGCCCGGCCCCTGCTTAGGGCGCTGGAGGCGACTCATCACTTCAACCTCAAAGTCACGAGTGACGCGGCGGACCTGCACCTTCAAAACGAACAGGTGCTGTTGGCGGCCAGCGACCACGCGCTTCAGCCAGGCCAGGCCGCGCAGCTGACAGATTTCGTCCGCGGCGGCGGAGGTCTTGTGCTTCTTCACGGCACTCTCGCTGCGTGGACTGAGAGTGGCGAAATGAGTCAGCTCGCAGGCTGGGCCCCGAGCGGGCCCGGACCGCTCACCGAGCTTGTCCTCCGGCCCGAT
>DASQAU010000116.1:0-3470 GCA_035635595.1 Candidatus Eiseniibacteriota bacterium | reverse complement strand
ACCGGTTCAGTGATGCCCTGTGCGGACAGGGCAGCAAGTGTGCGCGGGCTAACGCCCGCTTCGGCGAATGATGGCAACGTATTCTCCTGATCCCTCTCTGGGTTCGTATTTGAATCGCGACGATCAGGACACCGTTACCGTTGACGGCGAGAGAGGACCCGAGCGGAGCGGGCCGGCAAGGCCGGCCGAGGTGTCAAGTGTACGAGGTCCGCACTCTCCGCGTCTTTCGCTCACGATTGCACAGGTTCAGATGAACGTCCTCGTCACCGGTGGAACTGGTGTGCTCGGACGCCACGTGGTGAGGCTGTTGCGGGATGCCGGGCACCGAGCTCGCATCCTGAGCCGCAACCCTCGCGGTCACGTTGACGCCGTCCAGGGCGACCTCGCAACCGGCGCCGGGCTCATCAAAGCGCTGGCTGGGATGGATGCCGCCATCCATGCCGCATCGGCGACGACTCAGCTCACCAGGCTGCGCGAGATCGACGTGGTTGGCACACGCAGGTTGCTCGCATTGGCGCGCGAAGAGGGCATCCGACACGTGGTCTTCATATCGATCGTCGGCATGGAGGGCATCGCCTATCCCTACTACAAGGCAAAGCTCGAAGCCGAAGCTGTCGTCAAGGAGAACATCGTCCCGTGGTCGATCCTGCGGGCGACTCAGTTCCACTCGCTGATGGAGATGTTGTTGGGCATGTTCTCGAAACCGCCGATGTTGGCGATGGTTCCGTTCGCATGGCAATTCCAGCCGGTCGACCCGAGAGAGGTGGCGGCCAGGCTCGTCGAGGTCGTCAAGCACGAGCCCGCGGGCCGGTTGACGGACTTCGGCGGTCCAGAGGTCAGAGACTTCAAGGGAATCGCCGCGTCCTGGCTCAAGGCGCGCAAACTGAACAAGCGATTGATCAATCTGCCCCTCCCTCTAAGGTTCAGCCGTCAGGTCGCCGAAGGCCGCCTGCTCTGCCCTGACCACAAGGACGGCAAGATCACCTTCGAGCAGTACCTGGCCGACAAATACCCCGCATGAGCCGATACGTCGATCGCTTCGGCAAGACCGGCTTTGCGGCCATCACCAGCCTCATCTGGGCCCTGCCGATGGCAGCCTGGGCGGGCTCGGCCGACCTCTCGCCCATCGACAAAACGGCCTATCCATGGATCGCGCTGGGCATTGGCATCGTGATGCTCGGCGTCTGGCTGTTCCTGCTTACACGCCTGGCCCGGATCCCGGTAGCCCCGCGCCAACGACGTCTGGACATCGCTCAGATGTCCAAGTCGGAGAAGCGCTGGACGCTGGCGCTGGTGGCCTTCGGAGCCGGGCTCATCGCCTGGCTCAACGCGGCGGCCACCGTCGACTGGGCCCCACTCGGATCCGCAGTCGGCTCTGGAAAGCTTGGCCCGATCCTCTTCGCCGCTGCGTTGGCGGCCTTCCTGCTCGCCATGGTCGCGGGCATCTGGGTGAGCTGGCGCAAGTCGCGGGGAGCCTATCTCGTGCGAAGGGACCAGCCCGTCTAGAACTGGCGATGGACCGGGCCGCCGCCAGCTGGTTCTGCCTCTCCCGGCGCTAGGCGCCCAACCCTTCCTCCTTGCGCCCCCCACGGGCCCTCTTTTTTTTTGGAATAGTTGCTTGCGCATGCAAGTAGATATAGCCAGAAATTCTGTTTCCAGGAGGAACAAGCAATGGTTCGGTACGACCTCGATCAGGCGCACACGCATCTCGGTTTTACCGCCAAGCATCTGGCTGTGGCCACGGTGCGCGGACGGTTCAACAAGTTCGAGGGTTACTTCGAGAGCCCGGACGACGACTACACCAAGGCCCGCGGCGAGATGAAGATCGAAGTCTCGAGTCTCGAGTCACGCAGCGATCAGCGCGACACGCACCTTCGCTCGGCTGACTTCTTCGACGCGGAGAAGCACCCCTACATCACCTTCAAGCTGACCGGCATCGAGCCGGTCGACGACGAGAACTTTCGAGTCAAGGGAGACCTCACCGTCAAAGAGACCACCAGGCCGATCACCCTCGACGCGACGATCGAGGGCCGTCTGCCAGACCCCTTCGGCGCGAAGGAGCGCGTCGGCATCAGCGCCCGCGGCCAGCTCAACCGGATGGACTTCGGCCTCAACTGGGACGGGGTCGCCGGAGCGGTTCCGTTCGCCAGCCACACGATCAAGCTCGAGGTCGACGCCGAGATAGTCGTCAAAGCCGAAGAGCTCGCCCAGTCCAAGTAACGAAGCTCGGCGAGAGGGGACCGAAACCGGGCCCCTCTCGTCCTTTTATATGTGTGGCCCAGTGAATAGGATTACCCCGATGCCAAAGCTCACCAGCTCGAAGGCTGAAAAAGTGTGGGAAGGCATCTCGCGAGCCCACTGCTCGATGCTGGCCGCGCTCGAGAAGGACATGCTGCCCAAAACCGGCATCCCGCTTGCCTGGTATCAGGTGCTCGCCCAGCTGAGCCACGCCCCGGACAACATGCTGCGTTTCCAGGATCTCGCCCGCGTCGCCGGCATCTCGGAGAGCGGCGCGTCACGACGCCTGAACCAGATGCTCAAGGCCGGCCTCATCGATCGACACTCGTGTCCGACCGACCGCCGAGGCGTGTATGCCCACCTGACCGCCAAGGGCAACACCGCCTACGAAAAAGGCCATGCAGTCTTCCTGCGCAGCCTGGACCGCCACCTTGGCACCCATATGGAAGCGGATGAAGCGGACGTCTTGCGCGCCACGCTGGCGCGCCTGAGCTAGCTCGCCTCGGCCTTCTTGGCCAGGTTGGCCAGCAGGACGTCGAAGTCCTTCGCCACCTGCGGGCCCATCATCCGTCCGAGCAGTGGCCCCAACGGTCCCCCGACCTCCACCGCCTGGCTGATCTTCGTCGTGCCGCCAGACGGTTCGACCCGGCAGTGGAAGAGAAACTTCGTGCCCGGAACGACCCTCGTTTCGAGCACGAACGCCCGACCCGGCTGAA
Source organism: Candidatus Eiseniibacteriota bacterium (assembly GCA_035635595.1). Lineage (GTDB taxonomy): Bacteria > Chloroflexota > Dormibacteria > Dormibacterales > Dormibacteraceae > Palsa-870. Next base: position 516 of record DASQAU010000116.1, on the reverse strand, counting down.
CTTCGAGCAGCTTCATCTTGTGGTGCATTCCGGTCCGCGTGTTCATCACGCCCTCCGAGCCCTGCACGAACCCGCCGGTCCAATCCATGGTCGAAACGTTGGGGTTCCAGTCGCCCCACGTGGACATATCGGACCAGATCCGCCACACCCGATCGGGCGAAGCAGTCGTCTCGGCTGACTTTCCGTACTCGGCCATTGGACCTCCTAGCCCTCTGCGGTCTTGAATGCGCCCGCCTGGACGACCACGGGCGGCGCCTTCTCCTTCGTCCAGTTGAGAAAAACGATCACCCCGAGCAGCAGCGCCGTGCCGACGATCTGAAGCGGCAGCAGCGGCTGGTTGAAGCCCACCGGCGGGGGCAGCCAGAAGATCAACGTCGCGGCCACGGGGTAGGCCATCTCGGCGATGGTCGCGATCGAGGCCGGCGTCTTGGAAAGCGCGCGGTAGTAAAGGAGCAGCGCCAGCAGGCCGGGCACGATGGCGATCGCGAGCAGGTTGGGCCAGAAGTCGCTTGCCTG
>DASQAU010000115.1:0-1885 GCA_035635595.1 Candidatus Eiseniibacteriota bacterium | reverse complement strand
TTGGGCGTCGCCTTGAAGAAGAGCTCGGGCCGAGCGGCCGTATAGACGCGATCGTATGGATCGGCGTCGACGGACTCCTCAGCTCGCGCTTCCCTGCTCCGCTGGTATGTCACGCCCGCAGCCCAGACCTCCTGGCTCTGGATCGGCGCCTGGATGGCGCCGTCGACGATTGCCTGATCCGACCGAGCTCGCGACAGCAATTCGCGCAGCTCTCGGAGCGGCAAGCGAAGGAGCTCGTCCAGCGAGACGTCGGTGCCCAGCTCAGAGAACAGCCCATCGCGCTTGACATAGAGCCGGCCATCGATGTGAACCAGGTGCAACCCAGGCCTCGGAATCACCGAGAGAATTTCAACCTGTCCCATAAGGGCCTATCACGTTAACGACCTACCTTCAGCGCGTGGTGATCTTGTTGCCTTGTGAGTCCACCACGTACCAACCGCCACCAAACTCGATCACCGCCTGGCACTTGATCTCTCCCGGATCGTGGTCGCCGACGTAGTGGTACAGGGGGTGGCCGTTGTAGGTCAGCTGTTGCGAGCCGTTATTTCTCTGGGAGACCGCAATCAACGTCTGGTTTAGCCGCGGGTCTGATGTCGACGACGTGGTCGCGAGCAATGGCGGCCAGCTGACCGCGCACGCGTCGTAACACCTGGGCGTGGGGTCGCGTTCGATGTCGAAGAGGTAAAGGGTCCGCCCTGAGCTGTCGACAAGGATCCTCCCATAGCGCGACTCTGCAGTAGCCAGCTGCGCCGTGGCAGATGGAGTCGGGGATGCTGCCGTCGGGCTTGTCGCGGCGGGCGATCCGGAAGGCGACGGCGTGATGGAAGATGGGGCCGGCGAGCCGCACGCCATGACAAATACGCCAAGCGCCACAAGAACCCGGGCCCTCACGGTCCCGAAATCTAACGGGTTGTTCCTACACGGGCCGGCGGTCGGCCAAGACGGAGTCCAATGCCTGGGCCCAGCGCGATGCCTGCTCCAGCACACTGTGGTGGTCCTGGGCCATTCGCTCCCGACGAGGCAGCGGATAGACGATCGGATAGACACGATTGTCAAAAAGCCACTGGATCCGCTCCGCATTCTCCTTAGCCGTTCCCACGAGAGAGAACTTGCGGAGCAGTTCATCCGAGACCAGCTCCGTGGCTCGATCAAAGTCGCGCTCTTCCCAGGCGACCTTGACCTTCCGAGCGTCTGCGCCAAGGCCGCAGATGTCCGCAATGTGGAGGTAATGCTCCGAGGCGCAGTAAAACGCGATGCCGCGCCGCGCAGCAAACAGGGCGGCCTCGTCGTTGGGATCGACGCACGTCATCAACAGAGTCGCAATCTGGACATCGCCTGGATCTCGCCCGGCTGACTCGGCGCCCAGCTTGATCAGGCCCCGATACTCGGCAAGCGATTCGTCGGTGAGCCAGTTGGCGATCACACCGTCGGCGACCTCGGCCGCGGTGCGGACCATCTTGGGTCCGAGACCCGCCAGCCAGATCGGTGGTGCGCCGTCCGCGATGGGCCCCTCGCGGAGGTGGAAGTCATGCGGCTTGAACCACTGCCCGTCGTACGAGAACTTCTTCTGGGTCAGCAGCCCGCGCACGATCGCAACCGCCTCTTTCGCGCGAGCCAGCGGCTTTTCGACCACGATGCCATGGCCGCGCTGCATGAACCCAATCCCACCGGCGCCCAGGCCGAAAGGACCGAAGCGGCCGTTGGAGAGGTCGTGGATGCTGCGTGCGCTCATCGCCAGCAGCGTCGGCGTGCGCGAGTAGAAGTTGACGATCGCGGTGCCCAGGCTGATCGTCTTCGTCTCTCTGGCCAGGACTGCAAGAACGGCGAACGCGTCCTTGCCTGACTCCTCGGTGGTGCAGAAGGCCGAGTAGCCAAGGCGTTCGGC
>DASQAU010000114.1:0-22960 GCA_035635595.1 Candidatus Eiseniibacteriota bacterium | reverse complement strand
GGCCGACTCTCGCAGGTACGGCCAGATCTCCTTGGGAAGGTGGCCGACGTTGCTTCGCCGTGGCAGCAAGTCGTCCGTAAACCTCCCCGATTTCTCGCCAATCCACCCGATCGCCTTTTGATACCGGGCGACCGATGCAGGCTCGGTGATCTCGACACGCCAGCAGCGATCCTTCTTCTTCCAGAGCTTCGCGACGACCCCGAGCCGGACGAGCGCGTGCTGCATGTCTTGGGCCAGGGCTTCAGAAGCCACTGCGAACTCGATCCGTGGATATCCGCTCATCGAGTAGACAGTTCCATCGCAGCTCATCAGAACCTTGATGAACTCTGCCAATCGATCGCGATCCCACTGCCAGACGCAGGAGGGGAAGCGCTTCTGGCTGGCCAGCTTGCCCATGAGTCCCAGCTCGCGGAGCCAATCGGTAAGCGGGTTCGCCTTGCTGCGTTGGCCAGACGGAAAGTAAGTAATCGCGTGGCGTCGAAGGTGGAGCGTCGGGAAATGATTGGCGATCTGAACATGGAAGTCCGCCATGATCTCGGGGTCGGTATTCGTGAAGCCCGGAGTCTTGCCCGTCAGTCCGCCTTCGGCGATGAAATAGGCCAGCAGCCGGACTTGCCCCATAGACCATGACGTGTCCTTGCCGAAGCAAGGGAGAGCACGAGGGACCCCAATGCGATCCCCGACAACCATGTCGTGCAGCGGCTGCCAGCCGCGCACGGTCAGGAACGGATGATGCCCGGTGACCTCAACTGATCGTCCAGTTCGGGTGGTCACTTTGAAACAAGGCTGGATACCGCTGTCGACCCATTCGCTGACCTGGTTTGTCTCGACCAATCCGTCGGACGAGAAGCCGAAGACGTCGCGCATGCGGCGCCTAACCGCCTCCTCGATCGTGATGCGCTCGCCTGTAGCTGGGTTGATAACGAGACTGTCATTTTTTATGCACTTTCCCATCGAGGGCCGGCCCGCCACGATGATCAGGTCCGAGTCCTTGAACCCGCCGGTCATCCGGTCCAGGTCATGGAATCCCGTCGGGATCCCGACCACCCCCTGCCCGCTCTCCATCTGCAATGAGATCCGTTCCATCGCCGGGCCAAGCAGGTCATAGAGCCGTGACAGCTCGCGCTGGTCGCGGTCGTCGGCGACGCCGAACACCAATGACTGGGCCTGGTTGATCGCCTCTTCGGCGTCGACCCCGTCGTCGTAGCCGAAGCCCGCGATGTTCGAGCCCGCCGAGATCAGCCGTCTCTTGTACGCCTTTTCCTTGACGATGCGGCCGTAGTACTCGATGTTCGCCGCGGTCGGCACCGCTCCCTGCATCGAAGCCAGGTGGGCGCGGCCACCGATGCGGTCGAGCAGACCCATGGTCTGCAGCTGCGCCGCGAGGGTGACGTTGTCGATCGGCTCGCCCGCTGCAAAAAGGTCCAGCGCCGCCCGATAGATCTGCCCGTTGTTCTCCCGGTAAAAGTCCTCGGGATGCAGGAACTGCAGGACCTTGGCGACGGAAAGGGGGTCGAGCAGGATCGACCCCAGCACCGACGTCTCGGCGTCAAGGTCATTGGGTGGCACCCTCCCGGGTGAGAGGGGGATCGTGGTCGCCAAGGTCGGTTAGCGGTCCTGCGTGACGATCACGTTGACGTGGGCAGCCACGTCGCGGTGAAGCTTGAGCGAGACCTCGTGCTCGCCCAGCGTCTTGATCGGCTCCTTCATGTCGATCTTGTGGCGGTCGATCTCCACCCGGTGCTGAGCCTTCAGCGCGGCCGCAACGTCCTGGTTCGTGATGGCGCCGAACGCCTTGTCCTCGGCACCGACCTTAAGCCGGACGACGACGGTCTTGTTGTCGATCTCGTCGGCGAGGGCCTGCGCCTCGACGCGATCCTTCGTCTCCCGCTTGACCGCGGCTTCCTTCAACCGCTTGGCCTCGGCTTCCGCGCCCCTGCCCGCGGGCACCGCCAGCTTGCGGCGCAGCAGGAAGTTGCGACCGTAGCCGTCGGCAACCTCCTTCACGTCGCCGGCCCGCCCGACGTTCTCGACATCCTTGGTCAGCATCACCTTCAATTCCGTAGGCCCTCCGATACCGATTGATATTCGTCGTCTCTGCGCAGCACGCGAAGCCGCACACGGTTCACCAACCGCCCGGCCGCGTAGCGAGCCGCGCCGGCCGTGTCGTGCCAGTCCCGATCGAAAGTGCTTTCCTTCGCATTGATCGCCGCCTGGTGTTCCTCGCGAACCTCCTCGGGACACGCCGCGATGAAGGTCTCGACGGCCAGGATGCCCAGGGCGAGCATGTCGAACTCGCCAAGCACCGGAATCCAGGCCGGAATGTCGAGCGGGCTCACGATCACGCCGAGCGCGGCCAGGAGCGCCGCTTTCGGAGCGGCGGGCACGCGGTCATCCCGCAACAGGCAATAGGCAAGCTTGCCGTGTCGCGGCACATCAACCAACAGCTCTTTGGCGCGCGAAAAGACAGATGGCATGGGGGCCGCCACAGCCTACAGCTTTTCTGTGTCCACGGGAAACCTACTTAACTTAGCCTTCGCACGTGAGTTCGGCGGTCGCCGCCGTGGGTTCCACCGAGGATAACTTCGGGAATCTCCGGCACACGGCGCTCAGCGCCTTCTGGTTCGGCGGCAACTTCATGTGGATACCGCTCACCACGGTTCTGGTCGCGAGCCAGGTCGACGAGGTGGTTCCAAAAGGCTCCCAGAACGGCGCGATCGGCTTTGCCATCGGCATCGGCGGGTTCCTTGCGATGACCGTGCCGCCGCTTGTGGGAGCGTGGTCCGATCGCCTTAACACTCGCTTCGGCAGGCGCCGCCCGATCATGGTTGCCGGCACCCTCCTTACGATTCCCGGGCTCATCCTTCTGATGACGGCCGGCAACTACCCGCAGATCGTCGTCGGCTACGTCATCGTGCAGTTCTTCTTCAACGCTGCGCAGGCCGCATACGCCGGGATCATCCCCGACGTCGTTCCGGCGCAGCAGTTCGGCAAGGCCAGCGGCTTCCTCGCGACGATGACTCAGCTCGGCATCGGCGGTGGCCTGGGCGTCACGTCTCTGCTCGGTTCGAACCGGGCGGTCTACCTGATCTTCATCGGCGCCATCGTGCTCACGCTGCTCCCGACGGTCTGGGCCGCTCGGAACGAAGGCATGACACCTGTCGCAGCTCACCCGAAGCGCTCCATCGGCGAAGCCGTTCGCGAGTTCCTGCGGCCGCTCCACGAAGGCGACTTTGCCTGGGTCGTTTTCACCCGCCTCATGATCTCGAGCGGGATCACGGCGGTCCTGTACAACCTGCACAACTTTTTCCGAGACGTCGTGCTTACACCTGACACGAGCCCGGACACGTTCACCTCGAACTGGCTCCTGGTGGTCGTGCTGACCGCGTTGCCCTTTGGGTTCTTCGGCGGGCTGCTTTCCGACCGATTGAAGCGGCGCAAAGTCTTCGTGTACCTGGCGGGCGGAGCTCAAGCATTCGTCGCCATCGTCTTCATCGCCTTCTACCCGACGGCCATTCCGTTGGTGTTTGCGCTGGGCATTGCGTATGGGGTCGGCTACGGGCTCTACTTTGCCGTCGACTGGGCCCTTGCCTGCGACACGCTGCCTGATAAGAGCCAGTCAGCCAAGGACATGGGCCTCTTTCACATCGCGCTGACGATGCCCCAGGCGATCATCCCGTTCTTCGGTGGACCTCTCATCGACGCCTTGAACGGCCCACACGGAAACTCGGGCTACAGGGTGGTGTTCTCGAGCGCGGTCGTCTTTCTGCTTCTAGGCACGGTCCTGGTGAGCCGCATCAAAACTGTTCGTTGATCGCCGGATCGCGACAAGGCTGGCGACCCACACGCATGTGACACCGACGACTCCGAACTCGGCCATCACGCGCAGCACGAGCATGTTGGGGTAGCCCGAGACCAACAGGGTCTGAAACCACTTGTGACCCGGACCGATGAGAAGCCAGCCCGCTGCGACCAGGCCCAGGACGGCCCAATCGCGCCGGCGCACCGACCACGCGATCAGGACGACCATGGGCAGCAGCAGCAGGACCAGGTGCGTGCCCCATGAGTAGCTCGCCACCAACGGCCCCACAGCCACCACAGCCGCCGCTTCGAGCGCTCGCCCGGGGCGATCGCTTCGAGGCCGCCGGAGCGCCCAGAAGGTGACGCCGAGGGCTGCGAGCGCGATCGCCGTGGTGATCACACGCGCCGCGGGCGGGGTGTCTCTCACGACGCCCAGGAAGGTGCCCGGGTCCAGCAGTCGCGCCACTGTGCCTCCCGGCGAGTGGTTCTCGAACAACCCGGTGCCCGCGGCGAGGACCGGGGCCACTTTGAAGAGGTACTCGGGCAGGTATTGGGGGACCGCCAGAAGCCACAGCGCCGAGCCTGCGACCGCGGCGCCCAAAACCATCCGCCAGCGCCGTCCCCAGAGCAGCAGGAGTCCCAACGGGGCCTGCAGCAGCTTGATGGCCACTGCCGCCCCGAGGGCGACCCCTCCCCACCATCGGTCCCCCGCCACCCAGGCCAGGAGCCAGACGCCGCTCAGCGCGAGCAGCACGAGGTTCACCTGGCCCTCGTCGAAATTGCCCGCCACCGGCTCGAATGAGATGGTGACCAGCACCAGCAGCGCGGTCAGCTGCCAGTCCGCGACCGCGGTTGCGCGAAGGGCAGCCACGATGAAGACGAGGAGGCTGACCTGAAGCACCGCGATCACCACCGCCAGCTGAAGGCGCGGGTCGGCGCCGACCAGGGGTTGCAGCATCCAGGCCACCGGGAGAGGCGTGACGTATTGCGCGCCCGCCAGCGGCAGTGGAGTGAACGTCTGCGTTTGGGTGGCGCAGCCCTGGATCACGCACAGGTCGTACGGGTCGCGCCCTGCCGCGATCCTGGCCGCCGCGGCCATGTAGTTGGCGCTGAAGTCGAGGGGTAGGACTCCGGTGAGCGCCGGCTGGACCAGGGTGCGCCAGAGATAAAGCAAGGCGATGGGCACGCCGGCGATGACGAGAAGCAGGGATCGAAAGCGGCGATCCTCGAGCGGCGACGGCGGCCTTGTCACGCCCGGGATTGTCGTAGAAGTGCGGACCCCCCGGGCATGAAACGAGGCGGCGCCTGCAGCGGACACCGCCTCGACCGGATACCGCCGGGTGACGCGCGTCTGGTTTCTGCGCCGCTTTACGGCCGTTGCCTACTTGTGGAGGCCAACCTTGCGCGAGCTGCGGTGGTACCGGACCGACGAACTGGGTCCAACTTGCGACTGACCGGCGACATTTGTCAAGCGGTTTGGATTTCGGAGCCGGAGTCGCGCCTACCTCATCTGTACGAGATGCACGTCACTGAAGACTCTCGTAGGGGAAGGCGGCCGCGAACGGCTCGTAGAGGAGCAGCACCTTCTCGATCGGAAGCACGTCGCGCATGAAGAGCCCGCCCGCCGCCACGCCGGCAAACCCGACGATCCCAAGGCCGTCGTGCGGCGCGGCTTGCTCGGCGCTGTCCTGCATCGCCCTGAACGAATGGGTGCGCCCTGCCTGGTTGGCGGTGGCGATCACCTCCTTCCACGCTGCCGCGTAGTTCGCCGATGGATCGATCCCGCCAATGGCGCCGATGACCCCGGTCATCGCCCCCGGTGCAGCAGCAGGCTTGGGCCGTTCGCTCAGTGCTTTGGCGACCGCCGCGACCTCCGCCTCGACGGGGCCCGACAGCGTCCGAAGCAATCGAAGGAATGTCGCGATCTGGCGGTCCACCGGGGCCGCCGGCTGATACCCGGGACCGGGCAGGACAGTCGCAAAGGGCCGGTAGACGGATTCGAATTGAGCTGGCTCCATCTGCTCCCGGACGACGATCGCCAGGGCGACGATCTGGGCTGATTCAAGCGCCGCCGCCGACGCGCTCGGGTCAGGCAGGGACTTGCTGATCGCCTGCTGTGTCTGGGCGACCCTGAACCCGGTGGTGAAGGCGTTGACCATCGCCTGGTCGGCGCCCGAGAGCAAACCATCCAGCACCTGCTCGATCGCGGCGCTCGACGCCCGCTGGCGAGAGAGGATACGGGCGGTCGCGATCCACTCCCACTGCCGGGCTTGCAAAGCCTTGGCGGCCGCAACCAGGAACTGTCCTGCCTCCGAAGCGCTCAGCGGACTGCAACCTGCTCTGGCAATAGACCCTTTGCCCGCAATTTGTCGATCGGGTGGTACGCGTCGACGATGCGCATCGTCCCGGAAGCGGAACGCAGGACCATCGATTGGGTGTACGCGTAGACGTCTTCGTAGCGCACGCCCTTCAGGAGCTCACCGGACGTGATGCCTGTGGCGGCGAAGAAGATGTCCGAGCCGGAGCACAGATCGTCGAGGCAGAGCACCTTGTCCGGGTTGTGACCCTCCTTGATGGCGATCTCCCTCTCGGTGTCGTCGCGGAAGTGAAGCTTCGCTTGCATATCCCCGCCAATCGTCTTGATCGCGCATGCGGCGAGCACGCCCTCGGTCGCGCCACCGGAGCCCATCATGCAGTGGATCCCGAACCTCGTCTCCAGCGCCGCCTCGAGCGCACCTGCGACGTCGCCGGCGGTGATGAGCTTGATCCGGGCGCCAACTTCGCGAATCTGCGTGATGACGTCCCTGTTGCGTTCGCGATCCAGGACGACCACCGTGAGCTCCTGCACTGGTAGGCCTTCCGCTTTAGCGATCCGGTTCAGGTTCCACTCGACCGGCATCTCGAGGTCGATCACGCCGGTGGCACGCCGTCCCACCACCAACTTTTTCATGTAGTGAACGTGGGTCGTGAACATCGATCCTCGTTCGGCCAGGGCGACCACCGAGATAGCGCCAGGAAGCCCAGAAGCCGTGAGGCTGGTGCCCTCGATGGGGTCCACCGCTACATCGACTTCGGGCTCGAGCCCGTTCCCGATCTCCTCGCCGAAATAGAGCATCGGCGCCGCATCTTTTTCGCCCTCGCCGATGACGACGATGCCCTTCATGTCGACCGACGCCAGGGCGCCGCGAATCGCTTCGACGGCACGGCGGTCCGCTTCTTCCTTGTCGCCTCGCCCCTGCAGCGGCGCCGCCGCAAGCGCACCGGCCTCGGTCACTCGCAGCAGCTCGAGGGCAAGGTTGCGATTGATCTTGGGCTCTTCGATCATCGGGTGCCCAGCGTATACGAACCCGCTATACGCCCTGGTCAGGTTAGGGCGCGGCGTCGAATCGGCAGCTTGTTCGCTTCGATCCAGATATCGTCCTTGCGCGCCAGCTTGCGGTCGCCATCCATGCCGACGTACACGCACGTGCGTTCGAGGACGGCTGTGATCCGCACCTTTACTCCGTCGAGGGTCGCATCAAACGCGTCGACGAGGACCTCGTCCTCATCGAGCTCCACCTGGCTGAGCGGCCGAAGCCCGCCCGGCCTTGGCTTGGTGGAGAGCTCCAGCTTCGCCCTGGGGATGGCAGGCACGCCAGGCTTGATCGTGAGGCGGGACGAGGCTGAGCCGGCCAGCCGGATCGCCCGTCGCGCGGCGGGCGTAGGGGTGCTGGGTCGCGACGCAACCGACCCCTTTGCCTTGGTCCCAGCGGCCGCCGTCCGCTTCGCGGTCGCCCGCTTGGCGACCGCCTTGACACCGGATGGCCGCTTCGATGGTCTTCTAGAAGAACTCACCCCAGAACTTCCTGACCCGGCCAACGGGGTCGGGCACGGTTCTCAAGGCTGCGGCAGGCGGGCGTGGAGACGCATCGACGATGGACACGTGCTCCGACTCGGGTACGCCTTCGGGATGGACGCGGATCACCCCAAGGTGCACTCCCCCCTCCAGCACGACCAGGGCGCCGACCTTGGCGTCGCCCTCGAGCCGGCCGCTGCTCATGATCTTCAGCCGGTTCGCCGCGACGATGTTGCCGCGCACGAATCCCGCAATCGTCACCTTGGCGCTTCGGATATCCGCCTCGACATGAGCCTCCGGACCGATCAGCAGCTCCCCATCGCACTCGATCTGGCCGCTGAACTTGCCCAGGACCTGGCCGCCATCCTTCATCTGGAGCTTCCCCGTGAGCACGTCATCCCGCGCCAGCACCGTCGCTTTCGGCTCGAGCCCGACTGGCTCGGGACCGCCGTTCGAGCTTGAAACGACCGCCTCCACGGCTACGGCATCAGTCACTTTGCACCTCCAGTCCCACTCCCAGACCCTGGCCCAGCAATCAAGCTGGGGCCCACCACCTATCGCAGCATAGCGGTCAGAGATCAGGATGTGAGGCCAGGTAATCCAGCACAGCCTCACGGGTCGGAGCGATCTCGCCGTCGATCACCAGCTCCTGCAGTCGCTGCTTGATGCGACCCACGTCCGGCCCAGGGCCGATGCCCCGCACCCGCATGACGTCCTCACCTGTAACTACGGGCGTAAGGCGCGAGGGGCGCTCGTGCAGCACCGCGTCGATTCGAGCCTGCAGCTCGTCCAGCTTCTCGGGTTCGGGATAGGCGGACGCCGCAACGTCGGCGCGGGCCAGGGCCATCAGCCGGTCGAGCTGCTCGCCGGCGTCCCGCGCCAGCCGCCTGACCGCGCCGTCAGACCACTCAGAGCGGTAGTAGACGGGCCGAAGGTGCAGGCGAACGAGCAGCACGACGGCGTCGACATCCTTTTGCGCGAACCGCAGCCGCTCGAGGACGGACCTCGCCATCGCCGCACCGACCGTCTCGTGGCCGGTGAAGGCGCCGTCCGGAGTGGCGGTAGACGGCTTGCCCACGTCGTGAAACAGAGCCGCCAGCCGCACGATGAGCTCGGCAGGGACGCGCTCGACGGTGAGGAGCGTATGGCCGTACACGTCGTGGGTGTGGTAGCCGGTCTGCGCCACGCCCTTGCAGGCGGCGACCTCCGGGAGGATGACCTCGAGCAACCCGCTCGCATCGAGCAGCTCGAGCGCGAGCCGAGGACGCTCCGAGGTGAGCATCCGGCGCAGCTCCTCCGCCGTTCGCTCGACTGAGATCACGGGCGGGGCGAGCCGGCTCTTCATCTGCCGCATCGCAGGAAGGAGCTCGGGCGCCAGTTCGAACCCAAGCTCGGAGGCAAATCGAATGGCGCGGAGCATGCGCAGCGGATCGTCGGCGAACGTGCGCAGGGGGTCGGTCGGGGTGCGAAGGATGCGCGCGTCCAGGTCCTTGCGCCCGCCGAGCGGGTCGTGGATCTTGCCGTCGAGGTCCATCAGCAAGGTGTTGACCGTGAAGTCACGCCGCCGGAGGTCCTCTTCCAGGGTGGCCGGACGCACGTCGGGCTTCCGCGATTCGGGCGCGTACGACTCGGCGCGGGCGGTGACGAACTCGACCAGGTGGCCTGGAATGGTGACCTGTGCCGTGCCGTACCGCTCGAACGTAACGGGCGGCTCCGCGTGCGCGAGCTCGGCGAAGCGCTCGGCGAGCTTCAAGGCGTCACCGCCCTCCACGACCACGTCCGGGTTCGGATGCGGACGGCCGAGGAGCATGTCGCGCACGTAGCCGCCGACGACCCACACCCGCAGGCCGAGGTCGTCCGCGGCCTGCTTCAGGAGCCGGAGGAGGTCCTCGTCGCTCAGCGTTACTGGTTGATGCGCGCCCACTCGACGGCTCCAACCTGCCCGGCGCGATCGCCCAGCCGGGCACGGCGCACGCGGGGCCGGCGAGCCGGCTTGATGAAAGGAGACGAATGGAGGGTCTCGACGATCGTCGGCTCGACCAGGGCCCAGGACCGCGAGACGCCGCCACCGATCACGAACATCTCGGGATCGATGACGTTGGTGAGACTGATCAGAGCCATACCCATGTAGCGCGCCGCCCGCTCGACGACCATTCGCGCGTGTTTGTCGCCTCGCGCCGCGGCAGCGAAAAGCTCGGCTGCGGTAAGGCCTGTCTCACGCGCCAGGTTGGCGCCGCCGACAAATGCTTCGAGACAGCCCCGCTGGCCGCAGTTGTCGAGCGGGCCGTTGGGGTCGATGATCATGTGCCCGACTTCTCCCGCCGTGCCGTGCCCGCCTCGGTGCAGCTTGCCGTCGATGATCAGCCCACCGCCAACGCCGGTGGACCAGGTGATGTACATCATGTTGCGAGTGCCGCGACCGGCGCCGTGATGGAACTCGCCGAGCCCGGCCATGTCCGCGTCGTTGGCGAGATGGACCTTGGCGCCGGTCGCGCGGCTGAGCATCGCGGCCAGCGGCACGTTCTTCCACGGAAGGTTCGGCGGGTTGACCAGCACCCCGCGTTTGAGGTCGATGGGCCCGGGCGCCCCGATGGCGATGCTGCGCACCTTCTCGCGCCCACGATGCTTGTCGATCTCGGCGGCCGCCCATTCGACCATCGCCTCTGGAGTCCCAAGCAGCGGCGTCCTGGTCTTGACGCTCGCGACCAGGTTTCCGTCCGAGCGAGCGAGAGCGACCCGCACCTGAGTTCCGCCTAGATCGATTCCAGCCAGCATTGAGCTAAGCCGTCAAGACGCGAGGAGCTGCTGGCCGCGCAGCGCGGCCAGGATCTCGATCGGTCCCCGCGCGCGGTTGAAAGTGTAGAAGTGCAGCCCGGGAACGCCGGCCTCGAGCAGCTCTGCGCACTGGGCGATGCAATGCTGCACGCCGATGGCGCGCACCTCGTCGTCGCCGGCCGCCTCGTCGATTTTCGCCTGGAGCGCGGCAGGCACCGTCGCTCCCGACATCGTCGTCATCACCCCCAGCGAGCGGCGACTTGGAACGGGCATCAGCCCAGGCACGATCGGGACGGTGATGCCGGCCGCTCGGGCGCGCGCCACGAGGTCGAAGTAGAAGTGGTTGTCGAAAAACAGCTGCGTGATGAGGAAGTCCGCACCCGCCTCGACCTTGAGCTTCAAATAGCGGAACTCGTGCTCGAGGTCGGGGCTCTCGGGATGCCTTTCCGCGCTGCAGGCTGCGCCGATGCCGAAGCGGTAGCCGCTGCGTCGCACGAGCGCCACGAGGTCGCTGCCGTGTGCGAGCTGAGGGTCTGCCGGAATGAACGGCTGCCCCGGATCCTGCGTGTCGCCGCGCAGTGCGAGCACGTTGGCGACGCCTTCCCGCTCCATCCAGTTGAGGATCTGCCGCGTTCGGTCGACGGAGTTGGCGCATGTGAGGTGGGCCATGGCCTCGATGTGGTAGTGCCGCTTGATCCGCGTCACCAGCTCGAGCGTCTTCTCGCCCGTTCGCAACCTGTAGGTGACCGAAACCCAATCTGGTGCGTGACCGGCCAGCGCAGCCACCGTCCGCTCCAGCGTTTCAACCTCTCCCTCGTCGCGTGGCGCCATGAACTCGAACGAGACACTAGGCCGGCTCCGCGCGAGCATTTCGGCGATTCGCATTTGGCGCGAACTCTACCAATCCGCGTCGAATGTAGGCCGGATTTACTCCGGCCGTCCCAAAGCCAACATGCATACCTCCCTATGTCGCGAGGAGAAACCTACTCAGTAAATCCAATCAATGGGAAGGTGAGCAGGCACTTTGGCAAAGCCAAACTGCCGATGCATTCAGTAGGTCCCATCCTTGTCGCCGCTTGCGCGCAGAGGAAACCTCCAGGTTTCCTCTCATATTTCTACCTCAGGACGCGGGCGTCTCCGACCCGGCGTGTCACGCGCTCAGCGTCGAGATGCTCGAGCAGCGCCAGCACCGGCCGCCGGCTGGCCCCCATGCGATCGCGCAGCTGCGCGACCGTGATCGAGCCTCCGGTCGAGATGATCTCGCGCACCATCGCCACCGCCGCCTGGTATGAGTCCCTCGTGAAAGCGATGTCATCGCTGACCCGGACGATCTCACCCCTCTGGGCGAGAGCGCGTACGACCTCAGGGCTCGCGCCCGTCTGCCGGGTCGCCTCAGCCAGCGACGGTGGCGCGAAGGGCTGCCTTCCAAGGAGCTCCAACAGGGAAGCCGCAGCACCGTCTGTCTCATGCAGCTCAACCCTGTGGCCGGGCACAGCGAGAGATCCGTCCCTCTCCTCGATGCGGCCGTCGTGCAATAGGCCCTGGATGACTGACGAAAATGATCCCGGCGGCACACCCAACCGGCTGCGCAGCTCCTCACGCACCATCCCCGGCCGGAGCGGATGAGACGCGTGGAATGTCTGCAGCTCGCGGGTCGCCCGATCCGCGATTGCGCTCCAGATCGCAGCGTCATAGAGCCAATCGCCGATCCGTATCGCGTCTAGGCCGGCGACGTCAGCTTCGGGGGCCATGGTCGCCTTCAACAAAGACTCCACCGTCACTCCCCGCGGGTACTTGCGCAGCTCCTCTTGCAAGACGTCACCGGCTGCGCGCCTCTCGAGCGATTCCCGCGCCGCTCCGTCGTGCCGCGAATGCTTACGCGGATGGATGTCGACCAGGGTTCCACCCGCGATCGTCGCCGCCGGGCTTGGGACTCGAAGAATGAAGCGGTCGTTTTCGGCCACAGCCACCGGACGATCGAGGTAGAGCTGCACCCACCCCTGCCCGCCGGCATCGATCTGTTCGGGTGCATCGAGCAGGATCACGCGGCAGGTCACCTCGGCGGTGCCCGTATGGAGCTGAAGCTCGGCGCCATGCCGAAGGGGCTGCGGCGCGGATGAAAGCACGCGTACGCTGGCGTCGACACGACGAGTCGTGGCGAGCGAGCCTGCCCTCGCGAGCACATCACCCCGCTGCAGCTCGTGCTTTTCTGCGCCCGTCAGGTTGGCCGCCACCCGGCCGCCAGGCGACGCGGACTCCACCTTCTGGTTGTGCTGCTGCAGCCCGCGCACCCTCACGGCGCGACCGCCGGGAAAAACCTCGAGCTCCTCACCGACGTTCAATGTGCCGTCCACCAGTGTGCCGGTGACCACCGTGCCGAACCCGCTCATCGTGAAAACGCGATCAATGGGAAGGCGCGGACGGCCGAGGTCCGGCCGCGACTCTGCAGCCGCGAGCATCCTGTCCAGCTCCACCATGAGGTCTGCTTTGCCCTCGCCGCTCACGGCGGAGAACGGCAGGATGCGCACGCCCTCGAGCGACGTACCGTTCAGCACCTCGACCACCTCGGCCCTGACCAGGGTCAGCCAGTCGGGGTCGACAAGGTCCACTTTCGAAAGCACGACGACGCCACGCCGGACATCGAGCAGGTCGATGATCTCGAGATGCTCCCGTGTCTGGGGCATGACGCCTTCGTCGGCAGCGATGACGAGCATCACCGCGTCGAGCCCATGAGTGCCGGCCAGCATGTTGCGGATGAATCGCGCATGGCCGGGCACGTCGACGATGCCCACCTCTTTTCCGCCCGGAAGTCGCAGGTGCGCGAAGCCGAGGTCGATGGTCATCCCGCGCCGCTTCTCCTCGGCAAGGCGGTCTGGATCGATCCCGGTCAGGGCGGTGACCAACGTGGACTTGCCGTGGTCGATGTGGCCTGCCGTACCGATGACAAAACGGCCCTCCCCCCTCAGGGGGAGGCCCGGTGGGAGTGTGGTGGAATCGGCATTCACTGCGCGACCTTCTTGTAAGCGACCTCCACGGCGTCGATCAGCGTCTCGTCTTCCCCCTTCAGCACTGTTCGCGGGTCGAGGCAGCACGCATCCTTCTCTATACGGGCGATCACCGGTGGCTCGCCGGCGCGCAGGGCGGCGGCCAGCCGAGAAGCGGGGCCGCGCAAGGCGATCAGCACCGTGGGCAAGGCGTGCCCGGGAAGCGAGCCTCCGCCGACTGCGGATTCGCCCGAGACCAGGCTCGTGGGCACGCCACGCTCTTCGAGCTTGACCGACCACATCGCCGCTCGGCGGCGGACGTCGTCACCCGAGACGCGGATCATGCGCTCGACCGGGATCTCGTCAAGCCGCCCCAAGAGGCGCTGGTGCAGCGTCGCCTCGAGCGCGGCGAGCGTCAGCTTGTCGATGCGGACCGCCCGGGCCAGAGGATGGCGAGACATTTTCGCGACCGAGGCCGCCCCTACATCCCCGCGGCCGAGGATGATGCCGGCCTGCGGGCCGCCGAACAGCTTGTCTCCGGAGAACGTCACGACGTCCGAGTGCTGCAGGGATTCAGCCACGGTCGGCTCTCCGGCGATCGGCTCCGCCGCACCACTGCCCAGGTCGTCGATCAGCAGCAGCCCGTGGGCGTGGGCGACTGCCGCCATCTCGGCCAGTGACGCGGTCTCCGTGAACCCCTCGACACGGAAGTTGGAGGTGTGCACGCGCAGCAACGCGCCGGTCCGCGTTGTGATCGCCTGCCCGTAATCGTCCTTTCGCGTGCGGTTGGTGCTGCCGACCTCGACCATCCGCGCGCCTGAGAGCCGCATCACATCAGGCATGCGAAACGAGCCGCCGATCTCCACCTGCTGGCCGCGCGAGACGATGACCTCTTTGCCCTTACACAGCGCTGTCAGCGCGAGCAGTATCGCGGCGGCGTTGTTGTTGACAACGAAAGCCGCCTCGGACCCGAAGAGCTGCATCAGCAGCCCGGAGACCAGGGCGGCGCGTTCGCCGCGGCGACCCGTCCCGAGGTCGAGCTCCAGGTTGCTGTAGCCGGCCGCGAGCGCCAGGGCATCCACCGCGGCCCGTGACAGCGGCGCCCGGCCGAGGTTGGTATGAAGGATCACACCGCTGGCGTTGATCACACGGCGCAGTCGCGGCGCGACCGCGGCGCGCAGGGTGGCGCTGACGCGCTCCACCCGCACGGCGTCGGCCACCGCTTTGCCCTGCCGTTCCGCGGTCACCTGCTCACGCAGCGCCTCCACCACTCGCGCGTGCCCGAACTCCTTGACGAGCCCCGCGTAGGCGGGCTCGTTCACCAACCCGCCTATGGGAGGGGGCAGGGACGAAGTCCGATGAACCCGGGAATTGCGTAACCGCTGCATCCGCCTAATGAGATTAGGCTCGCGGGCAGATAGAACGGGGTCATTACTACCGACAAGAGGCTCGCGCCCTGGAAAAGCTGGAAGAGGAAGACCACCACGATGCAGCCCACCCAGATCTGCTGCCGGCGCGAGTTGACCTGGAAGAAAAAGCGCGCGTTCCGGTTGCGAAAGATCGCCTCGATCACCGCCCAGCCGTCCAGGCCCGGGATCGGCAGCAGCTGGAAAGCGAAGATCGAAAGGTTCAAAAACACGATGGCGTAAAGGGCCGCGCCAAGCAGGCTCGGTGACAGCTCGAACGCCGAGCCCAGGCCGGCTGTGCTCAGCAACCGCCATAGGAACCCGAGCACCACAGCGACGATCAGGTTTGCGGCCGGCCCGCCGAGCTCGAAGATGACGCGCTGGCCGGTCGTGCTGATGCGGTTTGGCTGGACGGGGACACGGCGGCCCCAGCCGACCAGGGCAACGAAGACCGCAATCACGCCGAGGGGTTCGAGAAAACGCCGTGGATTGGGCGTCAGGTAGCCGAAATAGCGCACCGATCGGTCGCCCAGGAAGTAGGCGGCCACGGCATGACCCATCTCGTGCACCGGGATGGCGATCAAGAGCGCGGGCACGAGGAGCAGCGCCGCGAGGAGAAAACCTACAAAGTTGTTCATAGCGGCCCCTGCGAAGTCACGGCGAAGCCTCTGACTTCGTGGGGATCCTCACTCTATCGGGATCTTGCCGGCGCGCTTGGACGGCCGCCGTCGAGCAGGTGACACACGAGTGCTGCGACCTGCCGAGGGCCTGCTGCGGGTTCGTCCATCAGGTGTCGCCGTGACCCGGTGCTCGTAAATGAGCATGAGTGCCGTGATGAGCTCGCGCTGCGCGTTCAGCAGGTGAACCTGGGCGCGCGGTGGGACCATGTCCGAAAGGAGGTGGCCGATCCGCGATCCGAGCTCGTTGATCAGCTCGATGACGTGTTCGCCGTCTCGGCTCATGGCTTCTTTCCCTCCACCGTCGCCTTCTGCTCGCGACGGGCGAATCGCACGCGAAGCTCGCCATCGCGAATGGTTGCGCCGGCGGTGTCGCGCTGCGCGAGCACACGTGGAAGCGAGATCTCCCGGCGGTAGTTGCCGACTGTCACGTAGAGCTCGCCGTTGTGGCGGTTGAGGTCGACCGCCGAGCGGTCCGCGAAAGGCACCTTGAGCGTCAGCACGTAATCGGCGCCCTCTTTGTCGATGCGCTGAGGACTGGAGGTGGCGAAGTGCTGTGACGGATCCTGGTCGCCATAGGTTTCTCGCGCCATGCGCAGCAGCATCTTCTCGCCAATCACCTCACGGTCGAACAGCGGGACGTTGAAGATTGGGATGCCGGCAAAGGACTGCTCGACCTCGACCCGATAGCGCTCGTGTATGCGCTGCCACTTCTGGAACAGCTCGTCGTGCAGCTCGCCGGGGAGCAGACGGTTGACGATCACAGCGTCGGTGGAGTATCCGAACAGGCTGAGATAGGTGTAGGCCCGCTTGGCCTCTTTGATCACCATCTTCTCCAGGTTGAGGACTATGCGCACCGTCGTCATGGATGAGTCCGTGAGGACTTTGCGCATGCCGCCGAGGTCGAGGAGCAGGTCTTTCAGCGACGCGTAGATCTCATCGGAAGGAAGCGGGATCCCCATCATCGGCTGCAGCACCGGTCGCGCAACACGCATCGCTCGACGCGACCATGGATAGATCTTGTCGAGCCACCACTTGGCCGCGTCGGGGAACGTAAGGAGCTGCAGCGTCTCGCCTGTCGGCGCACAGTCGACGATGAGCACGTCGTGCTCCGCTCGCTGGGCGTAGTGCTTGATCCACATCAAGGACGCGACCTCGTCCATCCCTGGTGGATTGGCCACCTCTTCCGCGACGACCTCGTCCAGGCCCTGCGTGGCGAAAACCTCGGCGGCGTACTCGTGCAGCTTCACCCAGTGTCGCTGCATCTCGTGCAGCGAAGACACCTCATGCGCCCACAGGTTGTCGGAGATCGGCGTCAGGTCGGGACCAAGCTCGATGTCGAACGAGTCGCCTAAGGAGTGCGCGGGGTCAGTGCTCATGACGACAGTTCGATAACCGGCCCTCGCGCACTGGACCGCCGTGGCGGCGGCGACAGAGGTCTTGCCGACGCCACCCTTACCCGTGAACAGAATGACTCGCACGCGGTGAGTGTACGTGTGGGCGAGCGGCCCCCGAAGGTCAGGCTTTCGGCGGTGAAGGAAGGCTCGCGGCCGATCCGATGGTGCCTCTCGCTTCGGCGATGTGGTCCTCGACCAGCGACTCCACATGTCGCAGGACTTCCAGCGTGACCTCGGTGTTCCTTTCGATCGCCTTGAGGATCTCGACGTTCTGGTCGTCTGCCTTGTCGGCCTCATACGCGGCGTGCTCGAGCGTGAGGCGGTCCTTCTGAGCCTGACGGTTGCCGGCCAGCAGCAAGACCGGCCCGGTGTACGCGGCCTGGACGCTGAACAGAAGATTCAGGAGGATGAAGGGAAATGGATCCCAGCGATGCACGAACCCATAGATGTTGAGAACCAGCCAGGCGATGACTGCAGTGGTCTGGACCATGAGGAAGGTCCACGATCCGATGCCCGAGGCAATCTTGTCGGCGAGCATCTCGCCGAACGTCGCCTCGTCGTGATGCATGACGTTGACAGGGTGCTTGTGGTCGTCGGTGATCAGCTTGCGCCTGGTGAGCTCCTGTTTGAGAGCGGTTTTTCCAGAGTCGCTGGTTCTGATCGACATGGCGGATCGAACTCTAGGTTTTTGGCCCCGCCTCCGTCTATCGGTTAAGCGCTATTTGACGATCAGGGGCACTGCGATCGATCCGGCGGCCAGCAAAACGAGCATCGCAGCGCTCACGACGGCCAGGCGCACAAGGTCCTTGGTGAAATAAGGGACCCTGTCGAGGGGAATCGACGGATCGGCCGATTCGACGATGAAGCGCCCGCCGCGGACCTTGGTGACCTGGTTGCGGGCGCCGAGCGACATTTCCACGGCGCGGACCAGCGCCTGGTCACCGCCGACCCGGGCTTGGGAAACGCCCCGTGCAGACCCTGGCTGCGCAGCCCCGGTTGAAGCGCTACCGCTCTGTGTCAAAGGGCCGGGTGGCCGAACCGGCGGCCGGAACTTCCCCTTGCCTCGCTTCTTCCCCTTCCGGCTCACAGAAGAGGAAGTCTACGTCCCTCGGAAATTGAGGTGGCACGGCGCCCTCCAGGCTTCACGCAAGTCGCGGCCTTGACGGCCGGAGCCAAGGAGCCGACGAGCACGCGAGCGAGCGCACTCGTTGTGCGAAAGCGAGCGCGCGCAGGAGGCGACGCAGGCTTCAGTGGCCGAAGGCCACCCGGCCGTCTAGGCCGCGACGATGATGGAACAGGCAGGCGGATGAGGGAGCTAGTTCTGGGTCGTGGGGTGCAACTCGGGGTGGGATCCGCCTGCCTGTCGTTGGGCCGTGGGACTCAACCAACTGAGACGTGGGCTACGACATGTTGTGTCCCGCGTGCAGTTATAACCCCGAATGTAGTTGTTGTCAATAGTCTTAACCATGAGTCAGACTTCGGTCGTGAGCTCGGCGTACTCCTCCTCGCTGATGAGGTCCTCCAGCTCTTGCGGATCGTCAATCCGGATCCGGAGCAGCCAGCCGGAGGCGTAGGGATCGCTGTTGATCAGGTCGGGATTTTCGATCGCCTCGGCGTTGACCTCGATCACTTCGCCGCTCAAAGGCGCCTCCAGCGGCGACGAGGCCTCCTCCGATTCCACGTGGCCGATCCGCCGGCCCGCGCGGAGCACGTCGCCGAGGTCAGGCAGATCGAGCTTGGTGATGTCCCCCATCTGGTCCTGGAGGTAGTCGCTGAGGCCGAGGACCGCCTCACCGCCTTCGGCGCGCACCCAGAAGTGAGCTCCGCTGAACCTCAGAGACATGGGCAGATTTTGAAGCAGGTCGGGGTCCTCTCCGCAAGTCGCCCAGGGCCGATGTCGTTAGATGGAGCAATGAAGTACCTGCTGCTCGTCGTCTTGCTGGCGCTGCTGGTGTTCCTGGGGAACCAGCTGTATCAACAGTTCTTCCTCGGCCGGTACTAGAGGTGCGACTGGGGATGCCTACCGGATCTTCGGCGCCCAGGCGGCCCATCTGCGTCGTTGCGGCCTCCGCTTCTCGCTCACGCGTCAACGGATGCGCTCGCTGCGATGCTCGGCCGCGCCTAGCATCTGGACCACCTGGGCACCGAATCTCTCGGTCGGCCTCCCAGCCACACCTCTAGCGACCGACTCGAAAGAACACGACGTCGCCGTCCTTGACGCGGTATTCGCGTCCCTCGATTCGCAGCTTTCCAGCGGCGCGCAGAGCATCCATCGAGCCGGCCGCGACCAGCTCGTCGACTGACGTCACCTCGGCCCGGATGAAGTGCTTCTCAAAATCGGTGTGGATCTTGCTCGCCGCGACCGGCGCGGGGGCGTCACGCTCGCATGGCCAGGCGCGCACCTCCGGCTCGCCCGCGGTGAAGTAGGTGATCAGCCCACCCGCCTCCCACACGGCGCGGGCGATGCGGCCCAACCCCGATTCGTCGATGCCGTAGCCCGCCCGCATCTCGACCTGTTCGGCCGGATCGAGCTCGCCAAGCTCGGACTCCAGCCGGGCAGACAGGACGATCACGGGAGCGCCTTCCGCCGCAGCGAGCTTCACCACCTTGGACGCAGGATCTCCGCCCCCCGGCAGCAGCTCGTCCGCTGCGTTCGCGACGTAGACCGCCGGCTTGAGGGTCACGGGAAAGATGCCGAGCAGCAACGAGCGCTGGTCCGGCTCCAGCTGCAGCGTACGCAGCTGCAGGCCGGCGTCGAGGTGACCCTTGGCCAAGGTGAGGACGTCGTGCTCGGCCTGGGCGTCCTTTTTTCCCGCGCGCGCCTCCTTGGCCACCACGTCGAGGCGTTTTTCCACCGAGGCCAGGTCGGCGAGCACCAGGTCCAGCGCAAACTCCTCCAGCTCCGCGGCAGGGTCGGGCTCGGGCCCGAAGCAGCGGGCGACCTTGACCAGGACGTCCGCCTGACGCGCAAACGCGACGCGCTGTGCGCGGCTGCCGGGCGGCGTGTCTTCGACCCGTACCTGCGCCGCCGTCGTCTTGAGCGGCTTGACCGCTTCGGTAAGTCGCGTGAGGCGCTCGTCCGGCACATCCACCATGCCGACTCCGTCGGCGCCACGTCCCGCGGTGAGGGCGTTGAAGAGCGTGGTCTTGCCCGACCCCGCCGGGCCGACTATCGCGACGTTGACCGGCAATTACTGTCGGTCCAGCTCGAACGCTTTGTGCAGGACGCGCACGCCCTTCATCACCTGGGCGCGCTCGACAAGGCACGTGATGCGGATCTCGGATGTGCTGATCATCTCGATGTTGATCCCAGCGTCGGCCAGCGCCCTGAACATGCGGCCCGCGATGCCCGGCATGCCGAGCATGCCGGTGCCGACGATAGAGAGCTTGGCGATCCCGACCGCCGACACCACTTTTTTGGCGCCGATCGTCTTGGCCGCCGCCCTGACGATCTTCTCAGCCGCCTTGAGGTCGGTCTCGGCGACCGAGAAGGTGAGGTCGGTGTGGCGCGAGCGGCCGATGTTCTGCACGATCACGTCGACAGAGATTCCCGCTGCGCCCAGCGGCTCGAAGATGGCGGCGGCCACACCCGGCCGGTCAGGCACGCCGACCACTGTGATCTTCGCGACGTTCGACTCCTCCGCGATTCCCCTGACACGCTGCCTGTCTTCCATCGGTACTTGAGCGACGATCATCGTACCGACGCCATAGTGGAAGCTCGACCGCACGTGAATCGGCACGCCGTACAGCTCACCGATCTCAACCGCTCGCGGATGCATGACGCGCGCACCGACGGCTGCAAGCTCGAGCATCTCGCTGTACTCGATGTGCCTGAGCTTGCGCGCAGATTTCACCACGCGCGGATCCGCGGTGAAGATGCCGTCCACGTCGGTGTAGATCTCGCAGGATTCGGCCTTCAACGCAGCCGCGAGCGCCACGGCAGTCGTGTCCGACCCGCCGCGGCCCAACGTGGTGACCTCGAGCTCTTCGGTGACTCCCTGGAAGCCGGCGACGACCACAACCTTGCCCTCGCCTAGCGCTTCGAGGATGCGATCGGGCTTGATGTCGTGAATTCGGGCTTTCGAGTGGTGCGCGCTGGTGCGCACACCTGCCTGCAGGCCAGACAGCGAAACCGCAGGCACGCCCATGCCCTGCAGACACATCGCGACGAGTGGCGCCGTGATGGTCTCGCCGTTGGCGACGAGCATATCCAGCTCGCGCGCGGGCGGATCGGGATTGACGCTTTGCGCGAGCGCGATCAGCCGGTCGGTCGTGTGACCCATCGCAGACACGACCGCGACCACCTTGTGTCCTTGTTTCACGGTCGCGGCGATGCGGCGGCTGACCCGCCGGATGCGAGCGGCGGTGCCCACCGAGGTACCGCCGTATTTCTGGACGATGATCACAGCGTCCGGAACATGCCCTTGTCAGTGATGCGCGTGACGAGCGCACTCCCGTGCCGGGGAAAGGATGACTCCATCGCCTTGGCGATTCGCGCTGACTGTGAAGCCGGACAAAATGCGAAAACGCTGGGACCCGCTCCGCAGATGGCGGCGCCGTAAGCGCCGGTCGCCTCGGCGACACGGATCACCTCAGCGGTCCACGGATAAAGGTGTAGACGGTGTGGCTGATGCAGCCGGTCGCGCAGTGCCTCGCCCAGCAAAAACGGCCGCTTGGACACGATGGCCCGCACCAGCAGAGCGGCCCGCGCGGCGTTGAACGACGCAGTGTCGAGCGGCACCGAGTCAGGCAGGACCGCGCGTGATTTTTCCGTGGGCAGCGGCTGGTGCGCGACGAACAGCGCCAGCCCCCAACCAGGGTTTGGGAGCTTCTCGTCGACCAGCTCGGACACGATCCGAATCCCTCCGCCGGCGGACGCCGCCACGTTGTCGATATGCCCTTCGTCGGCGCCGGCGTCGATGACGTGGCTTTTCACGTCCCATGGGCTGCTCAGCGCCGACGCCGCCAACCTGGCGGCTGCGCTGCTCCCAAGGCCGACGCCGAGCGGGATCTCGCTCCGGACCCGACCTTTCATCTTCAGTCGCGTGAACGGGTTCTCATGCGCCGCCAGGTAGTCGGCGCCCTCACCTTCATAGTCCCAGGCCGGCGAGTCGGACTCGGTCGCCTCGACCTCGAGCCAGAGGTCGATCGCCATCGCCATGCAGTCGAAGCCTGGACCGATGTTGGCGATCGAAGCCGGCACGCGTACTCGCATTACAGTTTCAAGACCTTAGCGAGTGTGCGCGCATCACCGTCGAGTTCGATAGGCGGTTCGACGTTCTTGAGCGCGGCGTCGGGGTCTTTCAGGCCAGAGCCTGTCAGGACAACCACCGTCGTCGAGCTCTTTTCGATCTTGCCGTCGCGCACCAGCCGGAACAGCAGCGCAAGCGGCGCGGCCGAGGCGGGCTCCGCGAACAGTCCTTCGCTGTTGGCCAGTCGGATCTGGGCGGACAGGATCTCGATGTCCGTCACCGAGGCGATCAAGCCGCCCGACTCGTCTCGCGCGGTCGTGGCCCCCTCCCACGAGGCGGGGTTTCCGATGCGGATTGCCGAGGCGACCGTCTTGGGGTCGGCGACCGGGTGGCCGCTGACGATCGGAGCGGCGCCTTCGGCCTGCGCGCCAACCATGCGCGGGAGACGCGTCGTCCGTCCCGCGGCGTGGTACTCGCGAAAGCCTCTCCAGTAAGCGGTGATGTTGCCCGCGTTGCCGACGGGCAGGATCAGGTAGTCGGGCGCATCGCCGAGTGCGTCGACCACCTCGAACGCTGCGGTCTTCTGTCCCTCGATCCGGTGCGGGTTGATCGAGTTCATCAACGCCACAGGGTATCGGCTGGTCAGGTCGCGGACCGTCTCCAGCGCCGAATCGAAATTGCCTTTCAGCGCAACGACCTTGGCGCCGTACATGAGCGCTTGCGAGAGCTTGTTCATGGCGATCTCCCCCGAAGGGACGACGACGATCGCGCGCACGCCGGTTCGTGCGGCGTAGGCAGCCATCGACGCCGACGTGTTGCCGGTCGACGCGCACATCAGCACCCTGCTGCCCGCCTCGAGCGCCTTGGCCACGGCGACGACCATCCCGCGGTCT
>DASQAU010000113.1:0-3001 GCA_035635595.1 Candidatus Eiseniibacteriota bacterium | reverse complement strand
CAATCGATGCCTCCGGACTGACCATCCTCCCGGGGCTCATCGATTGCCACGTACACCTCACCTCGCTCGGCGAAGGGCTCGACTTCGCTCGTGAGCTCACCACCCCGCCGACGCTGGAGCTCATGCGTGCTGTACCAGCCGCGCGCAAGACATTGGAGGCAGGTTTCACCGCGGTGCGCGATGCAGCCGGATCGCCCGCAGGAATCAGGATGGCCATCGACGCGGGCTACTTTGCCGGCCCCCGAATGTTCGTCACGGTCAGCGCCCTCAGCCAGACGGGCGGCCACACCGACTCGCATTTCATGTGCGGCGCCGACCTCGACATCCCGCTCCCGGACCGCCCCTACATGGTTGTCGACGGCGTCGAGGCGATGCGGCTGCGCGTCCGCGAGGTCATCAGAGCAGGCGCCGACTGGATCAAGTTGTGCACCTCTGGCGGCGTGCTTTCGCCCGGCGATCAACCGCACCACTCCGCGCTCACCCTCGAGGAAATCCGGGCCGCCGTCGAGGAAGCGGCAACGCAGGGCCGCAAGGTGATGGCCCACGCGCAGGCCAACGCAGGCATCAAGAACGCGCTCAAAGGGGGCGTCGCCACGATCGAGCACGGCATCTGGCTCGACGGCGACGCGATCGAGATGATGCTGGACGGAGGCAACGCATTGATTCCGACCCTGGTCGCGCCGCAGTGGGTCATCAGGCATGCAGAGGCTGGAAAGATGCCGGCCTACGCGGCCGCGAAGGCACGGGACGTGGTCAATGACCACACCGCCAGCATTCGGATGGCGGTCGAAGCAGGCGTGAAGATCGCTTTCGGGACCGACACCGGGGTGGGCCCGCACGGGACCAACGGCGAGGAGTTCCTGCTCATGCAGCAGTTGGGGATGAAGCCGATCGACTGCATACGGGCCGCGACCACGGTCGCGGCGCACACCATTGGGATGGAGGGAGTGGGGACGCTCGAGCCCGGCGCATGGGGTGACCTCATCGGCGTGCCGGGCGATCCACTCGCCGATCTGGCGGTGCTCTCGAGCCCAGACACAGTTCACCTGGTGGTCAAGGGCGGCGAAGTCGTCAAGTCGGTGAGGTGACGATTGTGGCGTCTAGGACCTGGCCGTCCTGTGATTGTTGACCGGCCAGGATTCACGGCGTTCGAGGCGGCGCCGTTCGGCGAGCCTCCGGTCGAAGGGAAACAGGGATCGGCGCCCGGGGCCTGCGCGGACCGAATCTCTTCTCTCACCTAGCCGGCGTGTGGCGTCGGAGCGCCGTCCGACATGTCGCCGTTCAGGACCCCGAGGCGTCCCGAGGGCAACGTCGACCAGGTACCGCTGCACTGCCAGATTCACGATCTTCGGGTGAGTGAGGTTGCAAGCGTGGCCGCCTCCTTCGATCGTGATCAACGGCTGGCTGTTAGCCAGCTCCGAGCACAGTCGTTGAGCCAGCTCGATGTCGATCGCGGCATCGGCTGTGCCGTGAATCACCACGGCAGGGGCCTTGATCTCGCCGAGCCGATCGTGGATGTCGTCCCGGCCGACCACGGCGTTGAACGCCGGGCGCAGGAGTGAGCGCGGCAGCTGCCGCCACTTTGCGATCCATGCCTTCCTACCCGACCACTCGTGGCCCAGGATGATCGCAGCGATCATCTCTGCCAGTTGGTCGTTCAAACCCTCGGTCTCCCACACGTCGAGCATCGTCTCGTAGATCGCAACTTTCTCGGGATTTTCGGTGCCGGCCTGGGTTCCAAGAAGGATCAGGGCCCGCACCCTATCGGGGTGTTTGAGCGCGAAACGGAGAGCCACGAAGCCGCCCTGGCTCATTCCGCCGATGACTGCCCGCTCGATGCCGAGATGGTCGAGCAGCCCTCTCAGGTCGTCGGCCAGGTCCCAGTACGTGAACGCGTCGTCCGTCGTTTCGGTCTCGCCGTGGCAGCGGGCGTCCCACGTGATCATCCGGTACCGAGAGGCGAGAGCCTCGATCTGCGGGGCGAACATCTCGTGGTCCATGAGCAACCCGTGTGCCAGGACGATCGGAGGCAGGTTGCCGCCTGTGTCCTCGTAGTGGATCCACTGGCCGTTGATCTCGTGAAGTGGCATCCCGTCAGGTCCGCGCGTCAAACGCGAGGTGGCCGAGCGCCTTGCCCGTCCCTTCGTGGGCAGAATCGAAATGCACGAGATCTCCCCTAGTCGAAGCTGCGCAGGTTCCCAGGAACTGCGCGCCCAACCGATCACCCCAAATTGAAAGGAACAGGGGCGCCCCACCGATTACCCCGCCTTCGGGGGCGAGACTATCAGCTTTGCACGCGGTCTGCGCCCGGCCAGTCACGAGGCGCAGGGTCTCTGCTTTTGCTACAGCCGATCGTCTGCCCTCATCCTGTGGGATGAGAGTGACTGAAGAGCAGAGCCTGCCTCTCGACCTGGCCGCGTTCTGTGTCCGGGGCGAGCCCATCAGCTACTCGGACGCGGTTCGGGGCGACTTCGTGCCGATCAAGGTTGGCGACGCCTGGGGCCCGCCCTGGAGCACGACCTGGTTCCGCGTCCAGGGCCGGGTGCCGGAGTCTTGGACGGGCAGGCGTGTGGTCGCTCAATTCGACCTCGGCTTCGATGGGCCGACCGGGTTTACTTGCGAAGCGCTGGCGTGGAAGGACGGCCAGCCCTGGCGCGGGGTGGATCCGAACCATCGCTGGCTGCCCATCGATGGACCCAACGTCGATTTTTATCTCGAGGCGGCGGCCAACCCGCGCGCGGTCGAGCAGGGGCCCGAGCCCGCCCCATCGATGATCGCCCTGCGCGAATCGCAGGAGCCGGCATTTGTCCTCCGGCAGGCAGTGCTCGCGGTCCGCGACCCGGCCGAGCCCGCGGCGAACGAAACACGACTCAATGGGTCACACCGAATCACTGCGATCGGTCATGCCCACATCGACACCGCGTGGCTGTGGCCGATCCGCGAGACGAAGCGGAAAGTCACCCGCAGCTGGTCGACGCAGCTTGGATTACTGGACGAGTAC